>CAMDLJ010000171.1 GCA_945901665.1 Bordetella parapertussis
GTGTTGGCGCGTGGCGAAAGCCTGCAAGCCATCCAAGCCCACGGCGTGCAGCTGAGCATCGCGGGGCAAACCCTCCAAGCCCCGGTACACGCCAGCGACCAAGCCAGCGATTTGGGCGTGCAAGACCTGGTGTTGGTGGCGCTCAAAGCACCGGCCTTGAGCGAAGTCGCCGCGCAACTCGCCCCCTTGATCGGCCCGAGCACCGTGGTGCTGACCGCGATGAACGGCGTGCCCTGGTGGTTTTTGCAAGGGCAAACATCGGCATCGGGCCCCAGCCGGCTGCAAACCATCGACCCCGAAGGCGTGATCGAGCGCGCTATTTCCTCCAACCAGGTGCTGGGCTGCGTGGTGCATGCCAGCTGCGCCCTGCTTGGGCGCGGCCACGCCAAACACCACTTTGGCAACGGCCTGATCGTGGGCGAGCCCATGGGCGGGCGCAGCGACCGTGCTGAGCGCACTGTCGCCCTGCTGTGCGCAGCCGGGTTTGACGCCACGCTGTCGACCCACATCCAAAAAGACATTTGGTACAAGCTGTGGGGCAATATGACGGTCAACCCCATCAGCGCCATGACCGGCGCTACCACCGACCGGGTGCTGGCCGACCCGCTGGTGCGTGCCTTCATGTCGCGCGTCATGCTGGAGGCCCAAAGCATCGGCACCCGACTGGGCATGCCCATTGACCAACAGCCCGAAGACCGCCACGCCATCACCGCCAAGCTGGGCGCGTTCAAATCCTCCATGTTGCAAGACGTGGAGGCCAAGCGCGCGGTCGAGCTCGACGCCTTGGTCAGCGCCGTGCGTGAGCTTGGCGAGCGCACCGGGGTGGACACGCCCTTCACCGACGCCTTGCTGGGTTTGAGCCGCTTGCATGCCCAGGGCCTGGGCCTGTACCCCGCTCCCAACGGCGCCTGAACGCACCCAAACCCTGCCATGACCGCATCCACCCGGGCCGTCGGCTTGGTCGCGTTTTTGACCCTGATGCTGATCGCCCTGATGATGGGTGCCAACCATGTGGCGGCACGACTGGCCTTCAACGATGGGCTGGACGTGGCCACCGGCGTGGCCGTTCGCAGCTGGGTCACCGCCAGCGTGCTCGCCGTGGTGGTCTGGCTGGTGCGCGTGCCTTGGCGCGCCAACGCCGCCCAGGGCAAAGGCCTGCTGATCGTGGGCTTGGCGATTGGCTTGCAAAGCCAATGCCTGTACTCATCGGTGGCGCGCTTGCCCGTGGCGCTGGCCTTGCTGGGATTCAACACCTACCCGCTGTGGACCGCCTTTTGGGACCGCGTGCTGTACGGTCGCCGCACCGAACGCGCGGTGCTGCAAGCCATGCCCGTCATCTTGTTGGGTTTGGCGCTGGCGCTGGATGTGATGGGTGCGAGCTCTGGCCTGGGCGCGGCCGACCAATGGCAGCAAATGGGCGTGGGCGTGGCCTTTGCACTGACCGCAGGCGCGGTGTTTGGTTTGGCCCTGGTGTGGACACAACACGAAACCCAGGGGGTGGACGGTCGCGTGCGCACCATCGCCACCATGGCCATGAGCGGCGTGGTGGCCTTGGCCGTGATGGCCGGGCAAGGCGGCCCGCATTGGCCCCAAACCGGCCTGGGCTGGGGCGGCCTGGCCGCGCTGACTTTTCTTTACGGGACTGCCTTCACCATCATGTTCACCGTGCTGCCCAAGCTGGGTGTGTCGGGCCACTCGGCCATCATGAACGTCGAACCGGTATTTGCCCTGGTGCTGGCCTGGGCGGTGCTGGGCCAACACATCGCCCCGATTCAAATCTTGGGTGCTTTGTTGGTGGTCGGCGCGGTGATGGCGCTGGGCTTGCGCAAGGCTTAAAGAGCGCTGCTTCGGTTCGACATCGACTTCTCTCGAGGTGATGGCACAGCCCATTTGCCCAGTTGCATTTGCAACAGTCATTCCACTTGTCTTATACGCCAATGGCGCATATTATTGGGTTCATGGAATTCATCGAGACACCGACGTTCACCCGCATGTTGGTCGAGCTGCTGACCGACGATGAGTACGCCGGGCTTCAAAGTGTCTTGGTGGTAAACCCCGAATTGGGGGACATGGTCAAAGGCGGCGGGGGCATCCGAAAGCTGCGTCACGCCTTGCCCGGCCGTGGAAAGCGTGGGGGTGTCAGGGTCATTTATTACTGGCTTCGCAAAGATGGGCAAATTTACATGTTGTTGATCTACCCCAAGTCGAAGAAGGACACCCTGACAGCTCGTGAAACTGCCATTTTGTTTGAATTTGTGAAGGAGTTGTGAGCATGGAAAAAGACTTGTTTGACGACTTGGTTCAAAGCTTAAAAGAAGCCAAGGCGATAGCCAAAGGTCAAGCCCCGGCCTCTCGGCGATTCGTTGTGCCCCCACCCGATGTCCGTTTGGTGCGAGAGCACATCGGTCTGACCCAAAGTGAGTTTGCGCACCTGATGCAAGTGAGCATCAAAACTTTGCAAAACTGGGAGCAGCAGCGGCGCACGCCCACGGGCCCTGCCGCCGCATTGCTCAAGATCGTTATGGCTGCGCCCGACGTGGCGCTGAAAGCCTTGCACGCCTGAAACAAAACCCAAAGATGGTTGCGAATAGCCTCCCATGCGCGGCCCAATGCCATGCGTGTCTCAACACCAACGCAGCTAATTCTTCAGCACCGACAACAAACTGCTGTAGTCGTCGCGCCAAGGCACAAAGCCTGGCCGGGGGTCGATGGTTTGCGCGGCTTGCAAGGCGGGTTGGTCGAAAAACGTGGCGTCGCCACTCACCAGCACCCAGCGCGAAGAAAAAGACAGCTCGCTGCGCTCGCCTTCGTGCTCGACCAAGCGGGCGGTTTTGCCAAAGTGGGCCGCAGCAGTTTGCAACACCGGCAACAGGTCCAAAAAGCGGTTGGTGATGTGCACGGCCAACACGCCGTTGGGCTTGAGGTGCTTGAAGTACAACGCAAACGCCTCGCGGGTGAGCAGGTGGATGGGCACCGAGTCGCCCGAAAACGCATCGACCACCAACACGTCATAGCCCTGGGCGCTTTCACGCTCCAGCTGCAAGCGGGCGTCGCCCAACACCACCTCGGTGCGGGCCGCTGTGTCGCGCAAATAAGTGAACTTGTGCTGCGCCATTTGAATCACCAAGGGGTCAATGTCGTACAGGCGGTACTCGTCGCCCGCACGCCCATAGGTGACCAAGGTGCCCACACCCACCCCCACCACGCCCACCTTGATCGGGCCCTGCGCAGCCTTGGCCAGCACCGCCATGCCAGCGCCTGCATTCGGCGTGTAGTAGCTGGTGGGTTGGCGTCGGCGCTGTTCGTCGGTGAATTGCTGGCCATGGATGATCTGCCCGTGCAGCATGCTCAGGTAACCGCCATCGGTGACCTCGTACACCTTGAGCGCGCCATAGAAGTTGCGCGCCATCCAGTCCACGCCTTGGTTGTCTTCCAGGTGGTCTTGCACCCGCACCACGCCCAAGCCCAACACCAGGGCCAAGCCGGCCACCCACAAAGGGCCACGCCCCGTCTGGGGCCACTGGCCATGGCGGCCCAGCAGCACCGCCATCACCACCAGCGCGCTCAGCACCAAGCCCACCGACAACTCATAGTTGCTGTCAAACCCATAAGGGGCGATCACGCCGACAAAAAAGCCACCCAAAAAGCCACCCACCGACAGCATCAGGTAATACATGGTCAGGTGTTCACTGCTGGGCTGCTGGCGGGCCAGCTCGCCATGGCAAACCATGCACACGACAAAAAAGGCGCACAGGTTCAAGCCCACCGTGATGGCTATCGGCCACTCGCCAATGCCCAAGGTGGGCAAATACGCCAACAGGCCCAAGGCCAGCACAAACAAAGGCAGCCACAGGGTGCGGCGGTACCAGCCTTGGCCCTCAAAGCACAAAATGAATGACAACAGGTACAAGGCCAAGGGGGCGACCCACAGCATCGGAATGGGGGCGATGTTCTCGGTCAAAAAGCTGGTGTCGGCCACCATCAAAATCGACGGGCAGGCAGCCAAGGCCACCCACAAGCCGCGCTGACCCCAAGACACGCTGGCCCCGCCTTGGGAGGCGGCCGCATCGGTTGCGGCGGACTGATCACTGCGGGCTGACACGCCATGTCCCCGGCCGCGCCAGGCCAAGTAAGCGCATGCCGCCACGAAGCACAAGAACAAGCCCGACCAGGCCCACGACTGGGCCCGCGTGGGCAGCAGCGGCTCGACCGCCAAGGGATAGGCCAACAAGGCCAGCATCGAGCCCAAATTGGACAAGGCAAACAAGCGATACGGCACCACACCGGTTTGCTCGCGGGCAAACCAAGCTTGCACCAAGGGGCCGGTGGTGGACAGCACAAAGTAAGGCAAGCCAATCGAAGCGGTGAGCAAACCCAAGATGCGCAAAGTGGGGTTTTCGGCGCCCTCGGGCTTCCAGGCCTCGCTGGGGGTGATGGGCAGCAGCCACAAACACGCCAGCAGCAGCAGAACATGCAAAGCGCTTTGCCGAGCCGGGGTGAGGTGGCGCACCAACCAATGGGTGTAGAGGTAACCCAGCAGCAGCAGCGATTGAAAAAACAGCATGCAAGTGGTCCACACCGATGCCGAGCCGCCAAACCAGGGCAAGATCATCTTGCCCATCAGGGGTTGCACTTGGAAGAGCAAAAACGCGCTCAGAAAAATCGTCAGGGCATAGGCCAATACAGGCGCGCGGGTCGCAGTTTTCATCCAGTCCTTGGGGGCTTGTAAAGGTTAGAAAAAGGGGTTCAGGCTTCGGTGGTCACCGGCACGCGGGGGGCCAAGGCGCACATGAGCTCATAACCAATGGTGCCTGCAGCGGCAGCGGGTTCGTCGATGGACAGCACCGCACCAGTGGGGTCTTGGCCCCAGAGCGTGACGGCAGTACCCACTTGGGGCTGGGCACCGGCTTGGATCACGGGCTCCAGATCCACAGCGATCATGTCCATGCTGACCCGTCCCAGGGTGCGGGTGGGCACGCCACCCACCAGCACCGGCGTGCCCGTGGGGCACAAGCGCGGGTAGCCATCGGCATAGCCACACGCCACCACACCCATGCGCTGCGCGGCAGTGGCTCGGTAGGTCGAGGCGTAGCCCACGCTGTCGCCGGCGGCCAGGGTTTGCACGCCAATGAGCTGGCTGCGCAAACTCATGGTGGGGCGCAAACCCCAGTGCGCCACATGGTTTTGCGGGTGATCGGGGGAGCTGCCATACAAGGCAATGCCCGGGCGCACCCAGTCGGCCATCACGCTTGCATCTTGGTTGTGGCGCAACAAAGCGGCGCTGTTGGCCAGGCTGCGCTCACCGGGCAGGTCTTGGCAATGCTGGGCAAACACCGCGGTTTGGTGGGCAATGCCGCGCTCGCCGTCGGCGTCGCTGAAATGCGTCATCAACGACACCTCGTCGACTTGGGGCAAGGCGTTCAAGCGGCTCCACGCGGCGCGAAAGCGGCCCGGCGCAAAGCCCAAACGGTTCATGCCCGAATTCATTTTCAAAAACACCCGTTGGGGCAGCTGGGTTTTGTGGCGGCTGAGCATGTCGATTTGCGCATCGCAATGCACCGTGTGCCACAGGTCCAAGCGCGAGCACAGCTCGAGGTCGCGCGCTTCAAAAACCCCTTCGAGCAACAAGATGGGCCCGCGCCAGCCCAGGTCGCGCACCCGCTGGGCTTCGTCCAAGTCGAGCAAGGCAAAGCCGTCGGCACCGCGCAAGCCCTCAAACACCCGCTCGATGCCGTGGCCATAGGCATTGGCCTTGACCACCGCCCACACCCGTGCAGCTTGGGCGCGCGCGCGCAACAGCGCCAGGTTGTGCTGCAAGGCGCTGGTGTGGATGGTGGCTTGGATGGGACGGGGCATGGCGGGGGCATTGTCGCAGGCGCATGTTATAAACCAGCATTGAACAACGGTGCTCAAAATAACAACATCCCGTGCAGTGCCCAACTGGCGCTGACACACCCATCACAAGCCGCGATGCACCTCCCTACAACCCCCCTTGATTGTTTGGCATGAAGCGCGGTTTTTACACCATCATGGCGGCGCAG
>CAMDLJ010000172.1 GCA_945901665.1 Bordetella parapertussis
TTGGCGCCAGAAGCGTTGGCCATGTAGACCACCGCACGGCCAATCTCCAGGTCGTCGTAGTCACCACCGCCTTGTGCACCCATCGCGCCCTTGCCTTTGAGGGCCGAATTGAGCAGGCTTTCATAGCCGGTTTTGATGCGGGCACCCCATGCACCAGCGTCACCCAATTTGGGTGCTCCCGCCGCGCCCACCGAATGGCAGGCCAGGCATTGCACTTTGTAGACATATTCACCTGACTTCAACTCGCGGTTGGCATCGCGAACCTCAACGCTGCCGACCTTTTGCAGCCGAGCAGTCACCGCTTCGGGGCTGTTATCGGCGCCGGCGGCAGGCTTGTTTTGAGTGGTGACGTAGTAGACCAGACCGATGATGACGAACACGGGCGCTATGAATGAAATGGCCACCGTCACCAGCAATTGAGCGGGTGTTTTAACGGGGCCGGTGTGGTCTTCTTCGTGCATATCGCTCATGGGCGTGTCCTGTGATGAGGCGCTGAAATCAATCCAGAATTATACATTTGCCATTGTCGCGTTCTGACATGGGGCTTGCATACCGAGCCAAACCGAGTGGCTCATGCCAGCCTTGGCCAGCACAGCCATTGGGCACACCTACAATGGCGGCTCTCTCAATGCGGCTGTAGCTCAGTGGATAGAGTATTGGCCTCCGAAGCCAAGGGTCGTGGGTTCGATCCCCGCCAGCCGCACCAATCGCTCATATGCCAAAGCCCGATCTGGCGCTATGCGCCCGGGTCAATTCAAGCCTTCTTTGTCATGGCCTTGCTGCATTTCCAAGGCCAGGGGATACAGCAGGTTGCGGGCTTGACCAGTGATGTCGGCGGTCAAGCGCACAGCGGTTTTGACGGGCACTTGGGCCAGCAGCAAAGCCAGTACCCTGCGTGCCTGGGCCATCTCATCGGCTTGTTGTGGCGCATGGTGCACCACCAGCGTGAACTCACCGCGCAAGCGCTGGGGGCTGTGTGCCAACCACGCGGGCAACTGATGGGCCGCCAAGGTGGCCACCTCTTCAAATTGTTTGGTCAGCTCGCGACCGACCGTGACGGGACGCTCGCCTAAAACAGACAAATCGCTGGCCAGAGTGTTCATGCGGTGGGGTGACTCCAGCAGCACCTGGGCCCGCGGCTCTGCGGCCAAGGCTTGCAAAGCGCTGGTGCGATCAGCACCTTTCGCCGGTAAAAACCCCCAAAAAACAAAACCAGCGTCTTGCGCCCTGGTGCTGCCACAAGCGCTGAGCAAGGTGGTGACGCTGCTGGCCCCGGGGATGGGCATCACCCGCAGGCCTTGGGCCGCGACCGCGTGGGCCAGGCGGGCGCCTGGGTCGCTGATGCCGGGGGTGCCCGCATCGCTCACATAGGCCACCCGCTGGCCTTGGCGCAACAAGGCCAGCACTTGATCGCTGGCTTGGGCTTCATTGTGTTGGTGCACCGCCAACCACTGGTGGCCCGCTTTGTCGATGCCGTAAGCACGCAACAGGCTTTGGCTGTGGCGGGTGTCTTCGCAAGCAATGGTGTCGGCCAGTGTCAACACGTGCAGCGCACGCAAGCTGATGTCGGCCAAGTTGCCAATCGGGGTGCCCACCATGTACAAAGTGGCCTGGGGGTGGTCTTGCATGGCCGCAGCAGCGTGCGCAGCGGCCAATGCAGGTTCAAAAGAAGCACTCATGGGGGAGGCACTCAATGGGCAATCTCGATCCAAAGCGGGTCAGCACCAAACAACAAGGCGATGCCGCTGAAGCACTCGCTTTGGCGCATTTGCAAGCCCAAGGCTTGCGTTTGTTGGCGCGCAATTATCGAACGCCAGGTCGCGGCGGTGGAGAAATAGATCTGGTCATGCGCGATCCCACGGGCACCTTGGTCTTTGTCGAAGTGCGCCAGCGCAGTCGCAGCGACCACGGCGGCGCGGCGGCCAGCATTGGTTTTGCCAAGCGACGCCGCATTGTGTGGGCTGCGCGGCATTACTTGTCTAGATTGGCCATTGAGCCGCCATGTCGTTTTGACGTGATCGTGGTGGAGCCAGAGGGCCTGGCGTGGATTCAAGCGGCATTTGATGCGATGTGACAACACTGAGGCCACCAGAAGTTATGATCACCACATGTTAGAGCAACGCATCGAACAGCATTTCATTGACAGCGCCGACCTCAAGTACCAGGCGGCGCAAATCTTGAGCAAACCGATTGCAGCCGCCGTCCAGGCCATCTTGGCCAGTGTCACCAACGGTGGCAAAGTGCTGGCCTGTGGCAACGGTGGTTCGGCTGGGGACGCACAACATTTCGCCGCCGAGTTTGTGGGGCGCTTTGAGCGCGAGCGGCCCGAGTTGGCGGCCATCTCGCTGGTGACCGACAGCTCCATTTTGACGGCCATTGCCAACGACTACCACTTCAACCAAATATTTGCCAAGCAAGTGCGGGCGCTGGGCCAGTCGGGAGATGTGCTGTTGGCAATTACGACAAGCGGCAATTCGGCCAACGTGATTGCCGCCATCGAGTCAGCCCATGAGCGCGAAATGACGGTCATCGCCTTGACCGGCAAAGGCGGTGGCAAGATGGGCACCATGTTGCGTGAAACCGATGTGCACATTTGTGTGCCGCACGAGCGCACAGCCCGCATCCAAGAGGTGCATTTGTTGGCCATTCACTGCATTTGTGATGGCGTAGATTCTCAACTTCTCGGTGACCAGGAAACCCCATGACCCCATCCCTTCGCCTCCAACTTTCCCGCATGCTCGGATTGACTGTGTTGGCCCTGCTTTTGAGCGGCTGTGTGGCCCCGTTGATGATGGGTGGCTTTGTGGGGGGCACCATGGTCGCTTCAGACCGGCGCACCGCTGGCGCGCAACTGGAGGATCAAGGCATCGAAATTCGAGCCAGCGCGCGCATACGCGAACAAATTGGCTCAAGCGTTCATATCAACGTCACCAGTTATAACCGCCAAGTGCTGCTCACGGGCGAAGTTTCCAAAGCCCAAGAAAAGCAACTGGCTGAGCAAGTTCTCAATCGGGTGGAAAACGTTCGCAGCGTGGTCAACGAATTGGCGGTGGCACCCAATTCCAGCCTCTCAGAGCGCAGCAATGACGCCTTGATTTCTGGCAAGGTCAAGGCCTCGATGATCGATAGCCGAGATGTTTTTGCCAGCGCTTTCAAGGTGGTGACCGAGCGTGGCACGGTTTACCTGATGGGGCGCGTCACCCAGCGCGAAGCCACCCGTGCGGTGGAAATCGCCCGCGGCGTGAGTGGGGTGCAAAAAATCATTCGGGTGTTTGAAATCATCACCGAAGAAGAGCTCAAAACCATGCAGTCCCAGCCCGCCAACGAACCCGCAGCGGCAGGCCCGGCCAGCAAGCCCTGACCGCTTGCACATGCGGGCACCCAAAAGCCCGCATGGGTCTGAGCCTCAGACAGACCTGGTGGCCGTTGCAGGCCCCCATCCAATTACTTCAAGCGCTTGACCAGGCTGGACGTGTCCCAGCGGGAACCGCCCAAGCCTTGCACATCGCCATAAAACTGATCGACCAAAGCCGTCACCGGCACCCGTGCGCCGTTGCGCTTGGCCTCGTCCATCACCAGCCCCAGGTCTTTGCGCATCCAGTCAACGGCAAAGCCAAAGTCAAATTTGTCGGCCACCATGGTTTTGCCACGGTTGTCCATTTGCCAACTTTGGGCGGCCCCTTTGCCAATCACATCTAGAACCAGGTTCACGTCCAGGCCGGCACGCTGGCCAAAGGCGATCCCTTCGCTCAGGCCTTGAACCAAGCCGGCAATGCAAATTTGGTTCACCATCTTGGTCAATTGCCCCGCACCGCTGGCCCCCATCCAGGTGAAGGCGCGAGAAAACGCCATCGCCACCGGTTTGGCGCGTTCAAAAGCCACTTCGTCACCACCGCACATCACGGTGAGTAAGCCATTTTGTGCCCCGCCTTGTCCGCCAGAGACGGGTGCATCGACAAATGCCACGCCTTGTTTCTCTGCCAGGGCGCACAACTCGCGCGCCACCATGGCCGATGCGGTGGTGTGGTCAATCAGCACCGTACCGGCCTTCATGCCGGCCAAAGCGCCGTCGGCACCCAAAATCACCGAGCGCAGATCATCATCGTTGCCGACACAGCAAAACACCAGATCGGCCCCTTGTGCCGCTTGGCGTGGGGTCGGTGCATGTTGGGGCTTTTGGGCGGCAAACTCTTGGCAAAACGCTTGCGACTTGGCGGCATTGCGGTTGTACACCGTCACGCGATGACCAGCCAGGGCCAAATGGCCAGCCATGGGAAAGCCCATCACGCCCAAGCCAATGAAGGCCACAGACATGGCGGGGGTGGTGTCGTAGGTTTTGGGGTTGAGGCTGCTCATGGGGGTGTCAAGGTGGTGATGAAAAACCGAATGATAGTGCCCCGCGCTGCGGGGCTTCACCGGGTACTCATGGCCCAGAACTGCGCGGCCCCAAGAGGGGTTGCGCCTGCGCCGCATCGATCAAACCTGCTGCAGCCAAGCGTTGCAAATCTTGCTCCATGCTGTGCATGCCCCATCGGGCACCGGTTTGCAGGGCATGGGCGATTTGGTTGATCTTTTGCTCCCGAATCATTTGCCCAATGGCGGGGGTGGCGCGCAGCACCTCAAAAGCGGCCACGCGTCCGGGTGCATGGGCACGGCGCAGCAGCACCTGAGAGGCAATGCCCAGTAAAGTGGTGCTGAGTTGGCTTTGGACCCAGGCTTTCTCGGCCGGTTCAAACACATCCACCAAGCGCGTGATGCTGCTGGCCGCGCTGTGGGTGTGCAAAGTGGCCAACACCAGGTGGCCGGTTTCGGCGGCGGTCAAGGCCAAGCGAATGCTCTCGGTGTCGCGCAATTCACCCACCATGATCACATCCGGGTCTTCGCGCAAAGCAGCCCGCAAGCCCGATGCAAAACTGGCCGTGTCACGCCCCACCTCGCGTTGCGTCACCAAGCCTTGTCCTGGCCCGTGCACAAATTCAATCGGGTCTTCTAAGGTGATGATGTGCCGCGCTTGGTGCTGGTGAATGTGCTGCACCATGGCCGCCAAGGTGCTGGATTTTCCTGAGCCGGTAGGGCCCGTTACCAACACCAGGCCATGGGCCTGGGTCGCCCAGTCGGCCAAGGCGGCGGGACATTGCAAACCCGTCAGTGTCGGCACCACATCGGTGATGGGCCGCAGCACCAACCCCACCCCTTGGTGGTGCCACATCAGGTTGCACCTAAAGCGCCCCAAGCGGGGCAAGACCAGGGCAGCATCAAAATCAACCGGTGCCTGCAAAACCGGGGGCCTGCTGGTGACCGGTAAAGCTTGAAGCCACGCCATCAAGTCTGCGTTGTCGGCGTGATGCGGGCTCAGGGCGTGCAAATCGCCATCCAAACGCATCATCGGTGGGGCACCCGCCCGCAAATGAATATCCGAAGCATGCTGCGCCATGGCCTGGCCAATCCATGTGTCGATGGTCATGCGTCCCCTCCCTGATCGTTATAGTTCCATTATGAACAGCCTCTCCTCCTCATGGCAACAGGTGCAAGACCGCATCGCTGCCGCTTGCCAGGCCAGTGGCCGCCATATTGACAGCGTGCAATTGCTGGCGGTGTCCAAAACCTTCCCCGCCGATGCCGTCGCTGCTGTGGCCGCCTTGGGTCAGCGCGACTTTGGCGAAAACTATGTTCAAGAGGGTGTGGACAAAATTGTGGCCCTGAGCGGTGTGGCCGGCTTGGTGTGGCATTGCATAGGCCCTTTGCAAAGCAACAAAACCCGTTTGGTCGCCGAGCATTTCGATTGGGTGCACAGCGTGGATCGCCTGAAAATCGCCCAGCGTTTGAGCGAGCAACGCCCCGCACACCTGCCACCTTTGCAAGTGTGTTTGCAAGTCAACATCGATGGCGGTTCCACCAAAGCCGGTGTGGCACCTGTTGATGCATTGGCTTTGGCGCAAGCGGTAGCGGCCTTGCCGCGTTTGGTGTTGCGCGG
>CAMDLJ010000173.1 GCA_945901665.1 Bordetella parapertussis
ATGGGTATAGGATATTCAATCAATGACTTAGAGCGCCAGCTTCCCCGTGGCTGCCACTTCAGATCACCCCAGCCTTTGACGGGGAGACCCTGGCGATCACGCGCCTCGACATGCGCGTGAAGCGGCTCTGATTTGGCGTTGCGAATTTGAAAAGCCATCAACGTGCCGCCCTCCAACAAGTTGATGCCTAACCAGTCCCAACCCACGGCCCCTGGCATTAACAATTGACTTGACCATTCGTGGTCCAGCCACGCTTTTCCCTCAAGCAATTGCGTTTGCTTGCCCAACTGCACACTGGCATTCACTCGCAAAGGCGCGCGGCTGTAGTAAAAACTTGCTTGAATGGCTTGAGGACCTTTTTGCGACAAGCCATTTTCCCCGCGCAAAGTGGCAGGTTGCTGTGTGGCCGCTTCAAATGTCATGCCAAAGCCATCCCCCAAAAAACGCCCCTCGTAAACTTCTGCAGTTGCCCCTTGCACACGGCGCAAATGCCAATCTTCAAACTGCAAGTTGGTGTCGTGCGTTTCAGCACGCAAAGTTGTCCCATTCAGGCGCCCTGCAAGATTGGCATGCAAGAAAACATCCTGTTTAGCAACAGCTAAAGCAGCGTGCGCAAAAAGCAATTGCTGGGGAGCAAGGCGGCTGGGGTTTTCAATCGCATGTTGGGTCCGACTGCGAAAAAAAGTCAGCTGAAACCCGATGGCTGTGGGCCCTTGCCCCAGCCACCCCGTCAAATACCACCATTCGGTGCGGTATTCAGGGTGCGCGCCGTAGTCCCTTGGAAACGTCAAGCGCCGAGGTTTGACTTGGGGATAGAAAGTCTGGCCAGTGGTCGCCAGGCCGGACGGCCAAGGCGAGAAGCCTGCCAACCACAAGGCGGCTGTTTTGAGGGCATTGCGGCGCGGATTCACAAGATTCACCAATCTGCACGCAGGCTTTCAGCCAAGTGCTTGGGGTCGAGTCCTTGACGCGCTGCCCATCGCGCAGCCAGTACGCCTATCGCCAATAACAAACCACTGATCAACGCCCACTCGCCCCATGAAAAATGGGTATTCATGGTCCAGTGAAAAGACTCTGGATTGACTTTGTGAATCAAAATCTGGCTGATCAAGCCCCCCAAAAAACTGGCCCATACGATAGTCAGCACCAACAACAAACCCACCTCCAATGAAACCAAGCGCCAGCGGTCTGACTCCGACATGCCCAAATGCGCCAGGACACCAAATTCACGGCGGCGCAAAATCAGCTGGCCCGTGACGCCAGCGGCAACCGAAAACAGTGCGACAAACAAGGCGGCCGCTTCAAGGGCGTAAGTCATCGCAAAACTTCGGTCGAAAATTTTCAGTGATAGTTGCCGTATGTCGTTGGCACTGATCCATTTCAGGTGTGCCATCTCAGGCCCTAGGTTTTGCATCTGCGCAACTACTTTGGCAGGATCGGCACCATCTGCCAACCACACCGAAACACTGGAGCGCGAGCGGTCACCGGTCAATCCCTCGTAGTCGTGCGCGGACATCACCACCGTGCCGTGTTGTCGACCGTAATCTCTGAAAAGACCACCCACCCAGACCTTTTGTTGGCCCTGAGCGGTCAATGGCAATGAGGCCTCTTGTCCTGCGCGCCAGCCATACAAATCCGCCATCGCCTCTGAACCAAACACCACCAATCGGCTTTGACCATCCAGCGGCGGCAACTTTGCTTGCCCCACCAAAGCAAGCGACTGCATAGGGTCCTGCAAATTCAAAGGCTTGGCTATCAAGACCACCTCAGGTCGGTCATAGGCCAAGCGCAGGCCTCTTTGCCGGCTGGCTTCAACCCGCTTGACTTCATCCACCGCGGCGATCACCTCTTGCATATTGGCATCAAAACCGGGCTGATCCAACATGTTTTGGCCACTGGTGTAAAGGTCAGCTGGAAGCACCATATTCAACCAATCTGAAACCGAGGTGCGAAAGCTGCTGACCATCACCATCATCGCCACAGTCAAGGAAAAAGCGGCAACCGTTCCCGTTATCAAAGGCGTTGCCGCTGTCGGTGCTTGAGCCAGCCGCCAAACAGCCAATCGGAAAACAGCAGACACACGCAAATGCATGAGCGCTCTCGATAATTGGCCCCAAAGTTGGGACAACACCCAAGGAATGGCCAGAAGTCCCGCACAAAGCAAAGCGGCGATAGAACCGTAAGCTGCCCACGGTAATTCGTCTAAAGAGGGCATCAGAAGCAATCCCAATGAAAAACATATGGCGAAAAAGCTCCATTTCAAACTTGGTGGTGTCAACACCAGGGTTTCAGCTTGACCCGCCCGCAACACCGCCATGGGTTGACGCCAATTGATTTGCAACAAAGGCAGCCACGCCGAACCCAGGCCCATCAGCGTTGCAGAAAGAGCCAACAAAGCCATGGCCATCCAATCAATCACCATCGGTGGTTGGCTGTTGGCAAAGTAATTGCCGCCCAGGTCACCGCCAAACCAATGCATCAAAACCGCTGCCAGCAAGAGGCCCATACCCACCCCCACGACACCGCCCAAAGCGCCAATCAAACCACCCTGCGCCCAGACAAACCGGCTTAACCAGGCCTCGCTTGCACCCAATACACCCAGCAATGCCAGTTCCGAGCGCTGCCGAACAATCGATAAATTGACAGCTGTGGACACCAAAAAACCACCCGTTAACAAAGCCACCATGGCCAATACAGAAAGGTTGACACGGTAGGCCCGCGAGAGCAATGACATGCGACGGTCTCGGTCTTGCGTGGCCACCATCTGAAGCGTTTCGGACTGCACCTCCAAGGCGGCTCTGAGGCCCAAAGGGGTTTGCCAGTCTTCAAGGCGAAGGTCTAATCGCGACACCGCGCCCAACCGCTTGAACGCCCATTGCGCACTGCCGATATCCATCACACCGATAACCTGGGAGGCCGCGCCGGGCACTTCACCCGCCACAAGCAAAGAAACAAACTCAGGACCATGCTGTAAAACAATGTTGTCACCCACGCTCACATTCAAGGCTTTTAAGGCAGCAGCAGATAAAAACAATGCCTTGGCGTTAAATAAATCTGTGGCGTTATCAGACAAGCTAGGCATCAAAGAAGATGAAACAAGCGCAGCCTTAAAAAAATCAAGGCCCAGGACCGTCAAGCGGTCGGTCCGAACGACCAGCACCGGACTCACGGCGCGTATGCCTAAGGCAGCTCGGCGGCTGTCCCAGACATCAATCTGCCGATCGTCGATGTCCCCCAAGGGCGCCATCAGTTGGGCCGAAGCTTGTCCATTCACCGTGTCCAATGCCTGCCCAAACGCGGCCAGAGCAGAGTGATTAACGGTATGGATGGCAACTGCCAGCATCACCCCGATGGCCACCATGATGAGTGCCACCAACCATCGAACCCATGCTTGAATGCAGGCGCCTTTGAGCAACCAAATAAACAGCAACTGATGACCCGTCAAGCTCTGCAAACCAAGCCCTGGGGTGTCAAGCGCAAAGATCTACCCATGGACCGCGCAGCATCGTCAGAGTGGGTCACCACAACCAGGCTGGTCTGCCTTGCCGTACACAAATTAATCAACAAGGCCAACGTGCTGGCCGCTGTCGCCGTGTCTAGATTTCCAGTGGGCTCATCTGCAAACACCACTTTAGGTTGATGCACCAAGGCACGCGCCAAGGCCACGCGTTGTTGCTCACCACCCGACAAGCTTGCCGGCTGCGCATTCAGGCGTTTTTGTAACCCAAGGTCACAGAGCAAGGACTTTGCGGTTTCAGCGCAAGCTATTCCAGATTGCCCCCCCAACAAACAAGGCACCATGACGTTTTGCAATGCAGACAAGTGCGGCAATAAATGAAAAGCTTGAAAAACAAAACCCATCTCGGACTGCCGACAAAACCGCTGACGTTCGGCTGACCAAGCCGAGGTGGGCTGGTCAGACCAATAAACTTCGCCGCTCCTAGGAACCTCCAAGCCCGCCATGATGTTGAGCAAGGTGGACTTGCCACAGCCCGAGGTGCCTTGGATCGCGACATGTTCGCCCAGCGCAAGCTCAAAGTTGAGGCCTTGAAAAAGCCAATCGTCAGACGAATAGGCATGCCCAACAGATAGAAGACGCAAAACAGACATAAATAAGTAATGAATTAATTATTGACCGGCTTTTTTGTAAATACTTGACATGGATCTTCCCAATCTATGGATCGCATCAAATGGACATGGCCGAACCAATCTGCATCACTTTTTCCAGATCGCTCAATGTACCCGTGCACTTTGGTTTGAGGACACCAGTGCCCATTGCACCAAGGGCTTGTGAAATCGCCAATCCCAGCCTGGTGCACCTGCTTTGAAAAGTTCACCATCGACATCTTTGGAACGGGTCAATGCAAGATCCAAAGCTGCTTGATTATCAAGGTCAAACGGCTCCCTCGCTACGACTGGGTTATCCCCCTGAAGGTTCAACTGCATGACAAGGTCCTAGCGCAAGCTGTGACCGATTGGGTGGTCGTGGGTTTCTCCCAACAAAAAAATAGTTTAAATATGGCGACAAACTGCTACGGCATTGCGTGATCCCCAGGTGACCAATGCGCACCATATTCCCAGGAAAAAACCAGGCTTTAAAGATCCATATGCCACTGATGCTTCATCTCGGTGGATGATTTCATCAGCTTGGCAGGCTTGCAATGTTTGATGCAAACGGAAAAGCTCAGGATGCATTTTCAAATCTTGCAATTGCGCTTCGTAATGAAGGTCGACAAAGGTCTCGACAGACTCAATCGTCGCGTACACAGCCTTAGGGCCAAAGAGCGCTGGCAATGCACCTGTCAGAAAACCTGCCACCCTCCATACTGGTAACAATCGGCTGAAATGTTCTGGTGGTAACCATTCTTTAATCCGCAAAAGATGGATCTGCTCAGTTGCCAAATGGTGTTCAGCAAAATCCCGAAGTACAGAATCCCGAGTAAACATCAATATCCCTTTGTAAATGCACACGGCACCGACTTCACCGGCGTGATCTGTTCGCAAATCAGCAACCACTCCCGCTGGAAGTGGCTGACCGGCAAATTCAACGGGGGAATACACCCCAAGCTTTGCTGGCATTGGCATGTTGATGATTGATTTCAGTCAGTCTTTGAAGGCAACACCCAGTTTTTTCTGGGGAAATGACATGTATAGCCATCGGGGCGCTTTTCCAAATAATCTTGATGCTCTGGCTCAGCTTCCCAAAAATCACCCACTGGTTCTAATTCGGTCACAACTGGACCTGGCCAAAGGCCTGAAGCGTTGACATCGGCTATGGTCTTGATAGCTTCCAGACGCTGAATTTCGCTAGTGAAATAGATGGCTGAGCGATAGGACATACCCAGATCATTGCCTTGACGTCTGAGTGTCGTTGGATCATGTATTTGAAAGAAAAACTCCAGAATGCGTCTATAACTGACAACACTCTGGTCAAAGTAAATTTCTATAGCTTCGGCATGCGTACCATGATTCCGATAAGTGGCATTTTTCACATCTCCACCGGTATACCCAACCCGAGTGCTTTTGACACCCGGTATTTTGCGGATCAGGTCTTGCATTCCCCAAAAACACCCACCCGCCAGCACAGCTCGTTCGTTTTGCATATCAAAGTCAGGCGCTATGCGATGTCATGGTTTTTCTTGACTGCCACAGCCCAATTTCCTCTTAATCCAAAATAGAGACCACCAGCCCATAATGAAAAATGCATGTAATCTGTCAATATGAATGTGAGTAAACTTTCCGGCTTTAAAACCGTCCAAATGATTCCGGTGACAACGCAGCACATCACGATACCGCTGAAGCGAGTGACCAAGTCGCCCAAAACAGCCAGAAAAGCGATGTCTCGTATTTTTGGAATTGTTCCCAATCCACCAGCCAAGAGTCCCAGCCCAGCAGCGACCTCGCCATAACAGACAAACCACCAAACCAGAGCAGGTATGCCCATTCCTTCTCCGACAGCAGGATCGAAAGG
>CAMDLJ010000174.1 GCA_945901665.1 Bordetella parapertussis
CTGAGGTAAATGCGGCTGGCCAAGCGCTGGCCCAAATCGGTTGACCCCAAGCGGTCCATCACCGGGCCTTTGACCTCGGCCAACCACAATTGCACCCCTTTGAGGGTTAGGCTGCGCTCCAACTCGTCGAGCATGATCAAAGCGGTGGTATCGATGCGGTTGACGGCCGACAAGATCAGCAACAAGCAGCGGGTATCGCTGTGCCGTGACAACAAATCACCGACTTTTTGTTCCAGCGCCGCTGCATTGGCGAAAAACAAACTCTCATCGACCCGCAAGGCAATCAAGCCGGGCAAGGTCTCCACCCGGTGGCGCTCGATGTTGCGAAAGTGCTCGGTCCCCGCAATGCGCCCGACCACCGCCATGTGCGGTCGGCTGCTGCGCCACACCAGCACACCCAGCGACAACACCACGCCCATGCCAATGCCGATCTCCACACCGGCCACCAACACGCCGGCAAAAGTGGCCAGCCAGCTCCAAGCGTCAGCGGTGTCATAGCGCCAGGCTTGGCGCAGGGTTTGCACATCGATCAAGGTCAGCACCGAGACCAAAATAGATGCCGACAACACCGCCACGGGCAAGACCTCAAACGCCTGCGAAAAGCCCAGCATCACACCCGCCATCAGCAAAGCCGCTACCACGCTGGCCATGGGCGTTTGGGCCCCAGCCGAGGCATTGATCACGGTGCGCGAAAAGCCCCCCGCCACGCTGTATCCCCCGGTGAACCCGCTGAGCACATTGGCCACACCCAAGCCCAACAACTCGCGGTTGGGTGCCAAACGTTGCTGTCGCTGTAGGGCATAGGCTTGCGCCAGCGAGACGCTTTCAACAAAACCAATCAAGGCAATCAACAGGGCGGGCAGGCACAAGGAGAGCCATTGCCCGCTGTCCAAAAACACCCCTTGCCATTGGGGCAAGCCCGGCTCGATAGGCCCCACCACCGCCACGCCCAGAGAAGCCGCCCCACCGCAAACAAGCACGATGAGGGTGGCCACCAAAACCACCACCAATGGGGCCATGCGTGCCATCCACGCCCCCACCACCGGGTCGCCGAACCAGCGACCCCAGACCTTGGCGAGTTGGCTGCGCGCCCACCACAACACCCCCACCGCACCCACGCCCAAAGCGGCAGTGAGCGCATGGATTTGATGCGCTTGCTGCCACACCCCCATCAGGGTTTGAACCACCCCACGACCTTCAACTGTGATGCCCAAGATGCCCGGCAACTGGCCGATGGCAATCAAAATGGCCACCCCCGAGACAAAACCACTGATCACCGGTTGGCTTAAAAAATAGGCCAAAAAACCCAAGCGCAACACACCTGCCAGGGTGAGCATGAGGCCCGACAGCAATGCCAAGCCCATGGCCAAGGCCACGTATTCGGGCGAAGCCGCCACCGCCAAAGGCAACAAGGCGCTGGCGGTCATCAACGAGGTCACGGCCACGGGGCCGACCGCCAACACCTGGCTGCTGCCCAAAAAAGCATAGGCCAACACCGGCCACACACTGGCGTACAAGCCCATGGTGGGTGGCAGACCCGCCAACATGGCATAGGCCAAACTTTGCGGAATGACCAACACCGTCACCACCGCCCCCGCCACCGCGTCGCCAGCCCAGTGGCGGCGCTGATCAGCCCCCCACCAAGTCGGGCCGCGCAGCCAGCGCATCAAGCCTTCAGCCCGTGGTTGTGCCGAGGGGTCATTCGAAAGCGCGGGCCATGTCGCGCAACTGGCTGGAGCGCGCGCCCGAGCGGCAAAACGCCAGCACCGGTCCAGGCTGCTGGCCCAGCCACTGGGCAAACGAGCGCGCTTGATCGGCGGTGATCATGCCTGCCACCACCGGCAAATAGGCATATGTCAACCCGGCCGCTTGGGCCGCTTGGGCCATTTGGGCGCTGGTGGGTTGGCTGGGACCGCCCTCGCCATCGGGGCGGTTGTTGATCACACTTTGAAAGCCCATGGCGGCCACGCTGGCCATGTCTTCGGGCATCAATTGACCAATGGTGGCGAATGTGTCGCTGTGCTGGGTGACGGGCAATGACATGGACTTCCTTTGGATCGGGGGTGAATAGAAGCGGACAATTTAACCCATATAGGTTTAGTCGAAGGCCTGGTTAGATTGGGCGCGCTCGCGCAACACGAATTTTTGGATTTTGCCGGTCGAGGTTTTGGGGATGGCCTCAAAGCGCACCTCGCGCGGCACTTTGTAGCCGGCCAGCAAGCCGCGGCAATGGGCCACCAGGTCTTCGGCCTGGACCTCGGCGCCGACCTTGAGTTCGACAAATGCCAACGGGGTTTCGCCCCACTTGGCATCGGGCTTGGCCACCACCGCACAGGCCATCACGGCAGGGTGGCGGTACAAAGCGTCCTCCACTTCCAAGGAGCTGATGTTCTCGCCACCCGAGATGATGATGTCCTTGCTGCGGTCGCGGATCTTCACATAGCGGTCGCTTTCAATCACCGCCAAGTCGCCGGTGTGAAACCAACCACCTTCAAATGCTTTTTGGGTGGCGCTGGGGTTTTTCAGATAACCCTTCATCACGATGTTGCCGCGAAACATGATCTCGCCCATGGTTTGCCCATCGGCGGCAATCTCAGTCATGGTTTCAGGGTCCATCACCGTCATGCCCTCTTGCAACTCATAGCGCACCCCTTGGCGGCCATTCAAGCGGGCTTGCTCAGACACATCGGCCTGGGCCCAGCTCTCGCGTTTCACCGCTCCAGCGGCTGGGCCATACACCTCGGTCAAGCCATACACATGGGTGATGTCAAAACCAATCTGGGCCATGCCCTCGATCATGGCCGCCGGTGGGGCCGCACCCGCCACCATGCCACGCACGCCACGCGGCACACCCGCGCGCAAGGCCGGGTCGGCCTGGATGATCAAGTTGTGCACGATGGGCGCTGCACAGTAATGGTTGACGTCATGCTCGCGCATGGCCTGCAAAATCGACGGCGCATCGACCTTGCGCAAACACACATGGGTGCCGCCCAGCATGGCCACAGTCCAAGGGAAACACCAGCCATTGCAATGGAACATCGGCAGGGTCCAGAGGTAGCGTGGAAAGTGCGGCATGGTCCAAGTGGCCGCGTTGCACACCGCGTTCAGGTAGGCGCCGCGGTGGTGGGTGACCACACCCTTGGGGTCGCCGGTGGTGCCGGATGTGTAAGACACCGCAATCGCATCCCACTCGTCCTGCGGGCCATGCAACTGCGCCAATGGGGGGTGGGCGGCCAGCCAATCTTCGTAGTGCAAGCTGCCCACGCGCTCGCCAGCGCCAGTGAACTCGCTGTCACTCACATCGATCACGGTGACCTGGCGACCGTGCACCTCGCGCAGGGTTTTCAAAGCCACGCCCATGGTCGGCGAAAACTCGGTGTCGGTGATCAGCACCATGGCCTCGCAATGGTTCATTTGCCAAGCGATCAAGTCGGCATCGAGTCGGGTGTTCAAGGCATTGAGCACCGCGTTGAGCGCGGGCACGGCGTAATGCACCTCGACCATTTCGGGCGTGTTGTGCAGCATCACACTGACCGTGGTGCCCCGCCCGACACCCAAACTTTGCAACGCGGCGGCCAAACGGGCCGAGCGTTCGCGCACCTGCGCCCAGGTGTAGCGGCGCTGGCCGTGGATCACAGCGGGCAAATCGCCATACACCTCGGCACTGCGCTCGACAAAACTCACCGGCGACAGAGGCACATGGTTGGCGTTGTTTTTGTCCAGGTGTTGTTCGTAAATCGATGCCATGGGTGTCTCCTTTTTTCAATGGATGCGGGCTTTCTTCAAGCCTGATCCAGGGCTTGATCGATGTCCCACAAGATGTCGTCAATGTGCTCCAAGCCCACCGACATGCGCACCATGTCAGGCAGCACACCGGCTTTGATTTGTTGCGCCTCGTCGAGTTGGCGGTGGGTGGTCGATGCCGGATGAATGATCAAGGTGCGGGTGTCGCCAATATTGGCCAGGTGGCTCATGAAGCGGGCCGACTCGATGAAGCGCACCCCCGCAGGCAAGCCCCCTTTGACACCAAACACCAACAGGCCCGATCCGCCTGGCACGCCATCCACGCTGCGCATTTGCTTTTGCACCAAGGCGTGTTGCGGATGCTCGGGCAAGCCCGGGTAATGCACCCAACTCACCTTGGGGTGGTGTTGCAAATGCCGGGCCACCGCCAGCGCATTGCGGCAGTGGCGCTCCATGCGCAGGGGCAGGGTTTCAATGCCTTGCAAAATTTGCCAAGCACTGGTGGGCGCCAAGGTGGCACCAAACACGCGCAGGTTTTCCATGCGCGCGCGCATGGTGAAGGCAAAGTCGCCAAAGGTTTCCCAAAACTTCACCCCGTGGTAGCCCACCGAAGGCTCGGTCATGCCGGGAAACTTGCCGTTGTCCCATGGGAATCGGCCCGATTCGACGATGACCCCCGCCAAAGTGGTGCCATGCCCACCCAAATATTTGGTTGCCGAATGGATCACCACATCCGCTCCCCAGTCGATGGGGTTGCACAAATAAGGTGAGGCCACGGTGTTGTCGACCATCAGGGGCACGCCATGGGCATGGGCCACCTCGGCCACCGCCTGGATGTCGAGCACTTGCAAACTCGGGTTGCCCAGCGACTCGGCAAACACCGCCCGGGTGTTGGCTTGCATGGCGGCGGCCACAGCGCTCAGGTCACTGGCATCGACAAAGGTGCATTCAATGCCGAACTTGCGCAAATTCACCGCCAGCAAGCTCACCGTGCCACCGTACAAAGCGGCAGCGGCCACCACATGGTCGCCAGCTTGCAGCAAGGTGGTCAAGGCCATGGTTTCGGCCGCCATGCCACTGGCCGAAGCCAACCCGGCGCGGCCACCCTCTAGGGCGGCGACCCGCTCCTCCAGCGCCGCCACCGTGGGGTTGGACAAGCGCGAGTAAACATTGCCAAAGGTTTGCAGGTTGAACAGGGCGGCCGCGTGCTCGGCGCTGTCAAACACAAAACTGGTGGTTTGGTAGATGGGCAAGGCGCGCGCCCCCGTGGCGGCGTCGGGGATTTGCCCGGCATGGATGGCCAAGGTTTCAACCTGAAATCGGTGCTCGGCCATGGGGTCAGCGAGCACGCTGTGCCGAAATGACTTGGGTGTTGACCCCAGCCCAATGCAGGCCACCAAACAAGCGGGCGTGTTCAATCTTGACGCAACGGTTCATCACCGCGTCGCGCCCGGCTTGCTGCCACATGGCTTGGGCCTGCGTGTTTTCCACCCCCAATTGCTGCCACAAACAACGCACCCCCAGCGCCAGGGCTTGCTCAGCGATGGGCAGCACGTCCTCGCTGCGGCGAAACACATCGACCATATCGATAGGAACATCGATGGATGCCAGATCGGGGTAACAGCGCTGGCCCAAGACCTCGGTGTAACGCGGATTCACAGGAACGATCGTGTAACCCGCGGTTTGCATGTACTTGGCCGCAAAGTAACTGGGGCGGTTCCAGTCGGCCGACAAACCCACCACCGCAATGGTTCGGCAGCTTTGCAGTATGCGGCGCAGGTCGGCGTTGGTGTGGTCCATGGTGGCTGTGAGTTTATGGGATTTATCATGCCCCACCCTTTGCCCTGAGACGGAACCCATTTGACGCCCCCAATCGCCCCCCTGTCACAGGCCGTGATCAATCGCCAAGGCATTGCGGCCATGTGCTTGGCCATGGCTTTCTTCTTGACCAATGACGCCTTGGTCAAAATGGCCAGCGTCCAGATCGGCATCTTTCAGTCCTTGTTCCTGCGCGGTGCGCTGGCCTCATTGATCCTCAGTGTTGCGGCTTGGCGCATGGGAGCGTTTCGACTGGGCCCGGGATGGCGCCACCCCACGGTGTTGTGGCGCGCTGG
>CAMDLJ010000175.1 GCA_945901665.1 Bordetella parapertussis
CCGTATTTGGAGCGTGACTGCTTGCGGTCTTTCACGCCTTGCAAGTCGAGCGAACCGCGCACGATGTGGTAGCGCACACCGGGCAAGTCTTTGACACGACCGCCGCGCACCAGCACCACAGAGTGCTCTTGCAGGTTGTGGCCTTCGCCGCCGATGTAAGAAATCACCTCAAAGCCATTGGTCAAACGAACCTTGGCCACTTTGCGCAGCGCAGAGTTGGGCTTCTTGGGTGTGGTGGTGTACACGCGTGTGCAAACACCACGCCGCTGGGGCGAGTTTTGCATGGCCGGGCTCTTGGATTTCGATTTCTCGACTTCCCGTCCGTGGCGCACGAGTTGATTAATGGTTGGCATGGAAAACGTCCCTCAACGTCAGAAACACAAAAAGGGCCCTTCGCTATGAAAGACCCGAAAAGCCCAAGACTATAGCATTGTTGCGGCCGAATGACAAATAAGCCCTGAGCCGCCGCGCCCAGGTCAGGCCGCCATCAACAGCGGCGGGGCAGGCCTTTGACATTGCCAAATGGCCAGGATATGAAATGTTTGCTCGCGCTCACTACTTGATCCAGAGCTTTAAAGCGTCCCATGCGCGCCCCAACACACCCGACTGTTCGACACCGCCCAAGGCGACCAAGGGGATCTCGGCATACACCTTTTGGTCCAACAAAACCTGCAACTGGCCAATCGACTGCCCGCGAGCAATGGGCGCCACCAAGGGATCGGGGCGCGCCACCTGGGTGGTCATGCGCGCCGACTGGCCTGCGGGCAAGGCCACCACAATGGGTCGGGTCGAACCCAACTTGACCTCGGCTTCGCGGCCTTTCCATACTGGTGGGGCCACCACGGCCTGTCCGGCATCAAAAAGACGAACCGCTTCAAAGGCGGTATAGCCCCAGTTGAGCAGTTTTTGCGATTCGGCGGCACGCGCGTTTTCGCTGGAGGCGCCCAGCACAATGGACAGCAAGCGCCGAGGGCCGACCTGCGGCAAGGTTCTTTGGGCAGTCGCCACCAAACAATAACCCGCCGCTTCGGTGTGGCCGGTCTTCAATCCATCCACCGAAGGATCGCGAAACAGCAGCAAGTTGCGGTTGTTCTCATTGGCGGCAGGCGTGCCGGGATATCGGTATTTTTTGAGCGCGTAATAACCCATGTACTGGGGGAAGTCAACCATCAAGCGACCCGCCAACAGCGCCAAGTCGTTGGCGGTGGTGGTGTGGCCAGGCTCGGTCAAGCCCTCAGGGTTTTTAAACGCCGAATCCTTCATGCCCAAGGCCTTGGCTTGCTCATTCATCAAACTGACAAAGCGCTCGACACTGCCCGCCACCCCTTCGGCCAAAGCCACGGTGGCATCGTTGCCCGATTGCACGATCATGCCGCGCAGCAAATCTTCCACCGGTACATTCATCTTGGGGTCGATGAACATGCGAGAACCAGGCATTTTCCACGCCCGGGTGCTGACCGGGAAGGTTTGTTCCAGGCTGATTTTTTTGCTTTTGAGGGCGTCAAAAACCAGGTAGGCACTCATCAGCTTGGTCAGTGATGCCGGCTCCAGCGGCTGATCGGCCCCTTTGGCCACCAGCACCTGATTGGCCGTCAAGTCCACCAATAAATAGGCGCGAGCAGCCACATCGGGGGGTTCGGGGGCCTGCGCCCAGGCGGTACCCAACAGGCACATGAGCCCGGCCGTCAACCATGCAGCGAGCTTATTGCGCATCTCCATCCTCATGAAACATGGGCCGCTGCGGCCTCCCAAGCCATGGCCTGCACATGGCGGTGCACCCAGAGGCGCAGTTGAGGCAATTGGCCATGGAAAAAATGTCCCCCAGCCGGCACCACGGTGACCGGCAGGTTTTGCGGCTTGGCCCAGTCCAGCACGCTTTGCAAAGGCACCGTGTCATCGTCCAAACCGTGCAAAACCAGCAAACGCGGCGTCCAATCAGCGGGAATATCGGCCACAGCAAAACGCGAAGCTGCCGTGCCCACAAACACCAGGCTGCGAACCTCGCGCTGACCAAACAGACGCTGCAAAGACTGGCTGACCACGAAAGACCCGAATGAAAACCCAGCCAAGGCCAAATCGCCTTCTGGGGCGGCTTGGGCGATGAGGCTGAGCAAGTCTTCGCACTCACCCAGGCCTGCGTCGTGCACGCCTTCGCTGGCGCCCACGCCACGAAAATTAAAACGAAACACCGTCCATCCCGCTTGCACATGTGCGCGCGCCAAGGTCTGAACCACCTTGTTGTCCATGGTGCCGCCAAACAAGGGATGCGGATGGGCCACAAAGGCACAGCCCAGGGGCGTCCCCACCGGGTCGTCGCGCAACACCTCCATGCGTCCCGCCTGGCCCTGGTAACTCAAGCGCTGGGTTTGCTGGTTCATCGCCTGTCAGCGGCCCACGTTCGGGGGCAACACCAAGCGCTCGACCACGCGCCCGTCTTGCAAATGGCTGGTGACGATTTCATCAATATCAGCCATGTCGACAAAGGTGTACCAAACCGCCTCTGGATAGACCACCGCCACCGGGCCACCTGCGCAGCGGTCCAAGCAACCCGCTTTGTTGACCCGCACACCGCCAGGCCCATTCAGTTGGGCCTGCTTGACTTTGGCTTTGCAATGGTCAAAGGCTTGTTGGGCGGGGTGGTCGGTGCAGCTGGCCTCGCCATTGCTGCGCTGGTTGGTGCAGAAAAAAATATGTCGCTGGTAATAAGAGTTGGCTTGTGTCATGGCACGATTTTAGGTGGGTACCAGCCCCGCCCATGTCCATCAGCACCAAGCCTTAGCGAAACTTGTTCTGGATGGGCATGCGCAACAGCAAAACCAGTACCCAAACCCACACGGCATACGGCCAAAGCCATCCCAGCCATTGGGCCAAGCCATTGAAACGGATGAAGCGGCCCTGCTCCCACTGCTGCAAGTTGAGGGCCACATACGCGCTCTCTGGCACTTGGTTGATGACCAACAAGTAAACCGACAGACCCAACAACAACAAGCCCCCATGGGTCCAGCGGGGCAAAGGCGCCAACAACACAGCCACCAGCCAACCGGCCAACAGCGCCCAGGCCTGGGCCGCATCCAGCCACACCCAGGCATGACCCGGCCCGTAGGTCAACACCGCTGACAAGGCGCTCACGCCCACACCCACCGACAAAGCCAGTGCAGCAAAAAGCACCCTTTGGCCCACACCACGGATCACCACAAAACCGGTCAAACATGGCAGGGCAACACCAAGCAACACCAAGAAAAAAGATATTTCGTGGCTCAGCGCCGCGGTGGGCGGGTGTTGAAAAGACAACCACCCACCCAAGGGGCTGGCTTGTACCCAATGCGCCAGATCGCCGCGCAATTTAGACCCCACTTGGCCCAGGCCCAAGCACAGGGGGGCGGGAAATAACAATGCCGCAGGCCACAACACCAATAAGGCCATGCCGCCAGCGGCATCCTCTGTGAACCAGCGCTCACGAAAACGACTCCAACGGTCTATCGCACCCAAGCGTTCCATGCCATGGGCCAGCAAAGCGCCCAACAAGCCGCCCAGGCTGTTGAGTCCAAAATCAGCCACCGATGGCACCCGCACAGGCAAATAACTTTGCAGGCCCTCCATCAGCAAGGACACCGCAGCCGCGCCGCCAGAGGCAAGCCACCAAGCCTGATGGCGCAGTCCCATGCGGGTGGCGCTGAGCGCCGCCAAAAACCCCAAGGGCCCATAGCCCAACACATTGGCCCACACATCAAATGCGCCCCAATACTGCGGCCAAGGTGCGGTCAAGAAACTCCAGGTGCTCAAACCTTGGTCGCGCCAGGGTCCAAACGGGTACAGGCTGGCATAAGCCACCAAAGCCAAATAAGCCCAGGTCAAAGGCCAAGCCACGGTGCTGCGGTGCCGTCTCAACATGCCACGCCCCAGGCAGCTTGCTGAGCCTTGCCCTGACCCACCAAGTGCGATGACAAAGGCTTTATGCGCTGGAAGGGCATTGGCAACTCAAAAAGGCTTGACCACCACCAAAACCACCGCCAGCACCAACAAAAGAACGGGCAGTTCATTGAACCAGCGGTACCAAACGTGTCCATGGTTGGAGGTGCCCGCGCGCAGCCAGCGCAATTGGCGGGCGCATTGGTGGTGATAGGCCAACACCAAGACCACCACCGCCAACTTGGCATGCATCCAAGCCGCACCCTGGCCAATCCCATAGCCCCACCACAGCCACAGGCCCAGGGCCACGGCGGGCACCATCAAAATGGTGGTGAAGCGCAGCAACTTGGCTGCCATCAACAGCAAACGCTCACGTTCGGCAGTGGAGTCGGCCGGAACCATCGCCAGGTTGACAAAAATGCGGGGCAAGTAAAACAAGCCCGCAAACCAACTGGCCACGAAAACAATGTGAAATGATTTGATCCACAGCATGCGTCTCAGTGTAGTGGGTGGCTTTGCACGATCCAAGCACAAAACCATTTTGGCCACGCACAAAAAAAGCCCGACCTTTCGGTCGGGCTGCAAAGCCATTTGAAACAAACGGCTCCCGCTCAGGGAGGTGAAGCGGGGAACGGCATGCCGCTCGGTGCTAAATTTATCAGATTACCGTCAAATTTAAAGGTTGGCCCAGGCGAGTCAGAATCACAAAGTATTCAAACCTCTGGTTTTCCCGAGTCAACCTGCAGGGCCCACGCGACAGACAGGGAGCAGGGCATCAGGCACAATTTTCAGCATGAACCTCCACACCTCCTTCCCCCAAACCCGCCTGCGCCGTTTGCGCCGCGATGACTTCACCCGCCGCTTGGTGCGCGAAAACCATCTCACGGTAGACGACCTGATCTACCCCGTGTTTGTGCTGGACGGCGCCAAAAAGCGCGAAGCCGTGGCCTCCATGCCCGGCGTGGAACGCCTGAGCCTGGACCAGTTGTTGCCCGTGGCAGAAGAGTGCGTGAAGTTGGGCATTCCCGTCATGGCCTTGTTTCCGGTCATCGACCCGAGTTTGAAAACCCCTGACGGCATGGAAGCCACCAACCGCCACGGCCTGGTACCGCGGGTGGTTCAGGCACTGAAAAAAGAGTTTCCCGATTTGGGCGTGATGACCGACGTCGCTTTGGACCCCTTCACCAGCCACGGCCAAGACGGCTGGCTCGATGAAACGGGCTACATCTTGAACGATGAAACCGTGAAAGTGTTGGTGCAACAAGCGCTCACCCAGGCCGAGGCGGGCGTGGACATTGTGGCGCCCAGCGACATGATGGACGGGCGCATTGCTGCCATCCGCCAAGCCCTTGAAGCCCAGGGGCACATCCACACCCGCATCATGGCCTACAGCGCCAAGTACGCCAGTGCCTTTTATGGCCCTTTCCGCGACGCGGTGGGCTCGGCGGGCAACTTGGGCAAGAGCAACAAAAAGGTCTACCAAATGGACGCGGGCAACAGCGACGAGGCGCTGCGCGAAGTCGCCATGGACATTGCCGAAGGTGCAGACATGGTGATGGTCAAGCCCGGCATGCCCTACTTGGACATCGTGCGCCGCGTCAAAGACGAGTTCCACCTGCCCACCTTTGCCTACCAAGTATCTGGCGACTACGCCATGCTCAAAGCCGCCGCGCAAAACGGCTGGCTCGACCACGACGCGGTGATGATGGAGAGCTTGCTGGCCTTTAAACGCGCAGGCGCAGATGGCGTGCTGACCTATTTCGCCATCGACTCAGCGCGCTTGATCAAGGGGCAATAAGCCCCCTGGAAGGCCTCACTCAACCAACGTGGGCCGCGAAGAAAGCCAAGGTTCGCGCGCGCGCCTGATCGGCTGCCGCGGCATCAAATGAAGCCCGGTGGTTGCAGTTAAAGCCGTGGTCGG
>CAMDLJ010000176.1 GCA_945901665.1 Bordetella parapertussis
GCGGGCTTGCCGGTGGGGGTGCCCGGGGCCACGGTGAACCGCCTGTGTGGCTCGGGCTTGGACGCCATCGGAACGGCCGCGCGCGCCATTCGTGCGGGTGAGGCCCAGTTGATGATCGCCGGCGGTGTGGAGAGCATGAGCCGTGCGCCATTTGTCATGCCCAAAGCAGACAGCGCCTTTGGGCGCAATGCGGAAATTTATGACACCACCATTGGTTGGCGCTTTGTGAACAAAAAAATGAAGGCCATGCATGGGGTGGACTCCATGCCCGAGACCGCTGAAAACGTGGCCACCGACCACCACATTGAGCGCGAAGCCCAAGACCGAATGGCCTTGGCCAGCCAGCGCAAAGCGGTGGCAGCCCAAAAGGCTGGATTTTTTGACCAAGAAATCACCCCGGTGAGCGTGCCCCAGCGCAAAGGCGACCCGGTGGTGGTGGCACAAGACGAGCACCCCCGTGAGACGAGCTTGGAGGCCTTGGCCAAACTCAAAGGGGTGGTGCGGCCCGATGGCAGTGTGACCGCAGGCAATGCCAGCGGGGTCAACGATGGGGCGTGTGCCTTGTTGCTGGCCGACGAAAAAACGGCCGCACTTCAAGGTTTGACGCCGCGCGCCCGTGTGGTCGGCATGGCCACGGCGGGTGTACCTCCCCGGGTGATGGGCATTGGACCTGCCCCTGCGACCGAAAAAGTCTTGGCACTGACGGGCTTGACCTTGGCCCAGATGGACGTGATCGAACTCAATGAAGCTTTTGCCGCACAAGGTTTGGCGGTATTGCGCATGTTGGGTTTGTCTGACGATGATGCCCGCGTCAACCCCAATGGGGGTGCGATTGCTTTGGGCCACCCTTTGGGCGCCAGCGGTGGGCGTTTGGTCACCACCGCCATCAATCAATTGCACCGCACGGGTGGTCGCTTCGCCTTGTGCACCATGTGCATCGGGGTGGGACAGGGCATTGCCCTGGTCATTGAGCGGGTTTGAAACTCACTGTTCAACGAAGGCGCGCTCCACCACAAAGTCGCCCGGTGTGGTGGTGTTGCCTTCTTTGAAGCCACGCGCCTCGAGCAAGGCCTTGGTGTCTTTGAGCATTTGCGGGCTGCCGCACAGCATGACCCGGTCGCGTACCGGGTCGAGGGGGGGCAGGCCCAAATCGCTGAAAATTTTGCCACTGGCGATCAAATCGGTGATGCGGCCTTGGTGCTCAAAGGGCTCGCGCGTCACCGTGGGGTAGTAAAGCATTTGTGCAGACACCATCTCGCCCAACAATTCGTGCTGGGGCAGGTCGTGGCGCAGGTAGTCCATGTAGGCCAGTTCGTTGACCTGTCGCACCCCGTGCACCACGATCACTTTGTCAAACCGCTCATAGGTTTCGGGGTCGCGCACGATGCTCAAGTAAGGGGCCAAACCCGTGCCGGTTCCCAGCAAGTACAGGTTTTTCCCAGGCAGCAAGTAATCAATGAGCAAAGTCCCTGTCGGCTTTCGACCCACGATCAAGGTGTCGCCCACTTGGATGTGTTGCAAGCGCGAGGTCAGCGGCCCATCAGCCACCTTGATGCTCAAAAATTCGAGGTGCTCTTCATAGTTGGCGCTGACGATGCTGTAGGCACGCAACAAAGGTTTGCCGTTGACGGGCAAACCAATCATGGTGAAGTGCCCATTGGAAAAGCGCAGGGCGGTGTCGCGTGTGGTGGTGAAGCTAAAGAGGCGGTCGGTCCAATGGTGAACCGACAATATTTTTTCTTCGAGGAAGGCGCTCATGAGCAATAGTGCACTGAATTAAAACCTGATTTTAAGTCAGCGCACCATGGGGGATCGGGTGCCTTGGGTGCTGACCTTTATTGGGTAGCTCTGCTCCGAATGCGGTTGAAGGTTGGGTTGACCTGACCTGTTGGGGACAGCTGCAGCGAAGCCAACGCCCAAGCGTGGCAAGATGCCACCATTGCCAAGGTGCATTTGTGGCGCTTGACCTGCACCCAGATGATCTTTGCCAGACTTCACCAACCGGAACCTTCCTGTGGACATGTCCCACCACCATCGCCCATTGGCAGCGGCTATTGCGCACATGGGGTCCATCGATTGAGCGAAGCCTACATCACCGATCCCTTTTTCTATGCCTTGGCGGTACCGGCCGTTTTGTTGCTGGGCCTGAGCAAAAGTGGATTTGGCGCTGGTTTTGGTTCTTTGGCCGTGCCCATCATGGCCATGGCCATCACCGTGCCCCAAGCCGCAGCGATTTTGATGCCCATTTTGCTGGTGATGGACTTGCTCGGTTTGCATGCCTTTCGGCGTGAATATGACGTCAAGTTGCTGAAGTTTTTGATCCCTTGGGGCATGGTGGGCATCGGGGTGGGCTTTTTGCTTTTCAGGTACATGGAGTCCCGCTGGGTGGCCGGTTTGGTCGGCTTGACCACCTTGTTGTTCTTAGCCCAGCGTTTGGTGTTTCCGCCCACCGCCAGCAGCCGAGCAGCCCCCGCTTGGCTGGGCGCGTTATTGACCGCGACCTCGGGCTTTACCAGCTTTATTGCCCACGCTGGTGGCCCCCCCATCAACGCCTATGTGTTGCCCATGCGCATGGCGCCCATGGTCTACACCGCCACCATGGCGTTTTTCTTTTTCTTTGTGAATGCGGGCAAATGGATTCCTTATGCCATTTTGGGTTTGTTGGACTGGCGAAATTTCATGACCTCTCTGATCTTGCTGCCCCTGGCCCCAGTGGGCGTTTGGGTGGGGGTGCGCGTGGCGCGCAAGATCCAACCGGTGTTGTTTTACCGTCTGGTGCACATCGGCATGTTTTGCACGGGATTGAAATTATTGGTCGACGCTTTTCTGGGGTGAGGGCCGCAAGCCCTGGCCCCAAAATCTGGGGTTTTAGCCAGGTGTTGCCGCGCCGATAAAGCCATGCTGGCGCCATGCCTCATACACCACCACGGCCACCGCATTGGACAGGTTCAGGCTGCGTTGCCCAGAGCGCATGGGCAAGCGCAATTGCCGCTCAGTGGGGAAGCCATCGCGCACGGCTGACGGCAAACCGGCGGTTTCACTGCCAAACACCAACCAGTCTCCAGGTGCAAAGGCGCAGTCGTGCGGCTGTTTCGTGCCCCGCGTGGTCAAGGCATAGGCTTGGCCACCCAAGGCGACCATGGTGGCGGCCAAAGCGTCCCAGTCGGTGTGTACTTTGAGCGGCGCGTATTCGTGGTAATCGAGTCCGGCGCGGCGCATTTGTTTGTCGCTCAAATCGAAACCCAAAGGTTGTACCAGGTGCAGTTGGCAGCCGGTGTTGGCGGCCAAGCGAATCACGTTGCCCGTGTTGGGTGGAATTTCAGGGTGAACCAAGACGATGTGAAACATGGTCCCCATTCTCACCCACGGCCAAGGGCGCGATGGACACGACCAAGCGGGGCGCATCGGTGCGTGCAAACACCATGGCCGTGATCTGGCGCACACCCACTTGCCGCAAAGCGAGTGCGGCGGCGTGCAAACTGCTGCCGGTGGTCATCACATCATCGAGCAGCACCACATGGCAACCGTTCAGTGCCTTGGCGTGGCGGGGGTTGGCCACCATGGTGCCCACCACATTTTGCAAACGCTGCGCCTTGGGCAGGCTCACTTGGCGGACGGTGTCTTTGATGCGCAGCAATGCCTGGTCCAGGGCTTTGCGTTTGGCCAAGTGGCGTGCCAAGACCAAGGCTTGGTTAAAGCCGCGTTCACGCAAGCGCTCAGAAGACAAGGGCATGGGCACCACCCATTGAGCCATCTCCAAAGCCGGCTCTATGCCCGGCGCGTGCTGCATCACGTGGGCCAGCGAGCGGCCCATGGCGCTGTCGCCCTCAAATTTCAATCGCGCCAAGCAGGCATCCCACGGATAACCATAGGCCACGGCACAGCAACAGTGCTCCCACGGGGGCGGGTGCTGTGTGCATGCGGGGCAAGTGGTGGTGTGACCAGGCAATGCGCAGCTGGGGCAGCGCGCCAAGGGCTGGGCAAAGCGCTCAACGCAGGGGCTGCAAATGGGCTCAGCGGGCCAGGCGTGGCAGACGGCGCACACGCTGTAACCGCGCTGCGATGTGACCCAGCGGGCAGGGGAGGTGAAACCAAACAATGCCATGGCACCAATATACTGCCCGACATGTCTTTGGCCAAGTCTGCGCTTCCCCCACTCCTGGATATCCAGGCAGCGCTGAGCTGGTTGGAAAGGGCGCAGCCAAAGCCCGCATGGCTCAGCGAAGAAGTCGCCCAGCGCATGCAGCAGCGCTTGGACTGGATTCGCAACCCACCCAAGACCTGGGCCGATTGGCACCCTGGCAATGGGGGATGGCAAGCGCACGCTTTGCTGCGGCAACGCTACCCCCAAGCGAGCTGTTGGGTGGTGGAGCCCAGTGCGTCGCGCCTGTCCTGGGCGCGCCAACACCTGGCCGACCCCTGGTGGCAATCCTGGCGCCGTGGCAAGCGCCAGGATGGGCTGGCACCCGCGCAGGCCGTGGACATGATTTGGGCCAATATGTTATTGCACCAAAGTGAGCAACCGCTGGCTTTGCTGAAAAGCTGGCATCAGTCTTTGGCCGTTGATGGTTTTGTCATGTTCTCAGCTTTGGGCCCTGACAGCCTGCGCGAATTGCACGCCGTTCACCAGCGCATGCCGTGGGGCCCGCCCGGGCTGGGCATGACCGATATGCACGATTGGGGTGACATGTTGCTCGAGGCTGGCTTTGCCCAGCCGGTGATGGACATGGAGCGCATCACCCTCACCTATGCCAATGCTGAAGGCATGTTGACAGATCTGCGCAGCTTGGGGCGCAACACCCGCAGTGACCGTTTTGAAGCCTGCCGCGGCAAAGCTTGGCGCGCGTCATGGCTGGCTGCGGTGGAACAGTGGGGCGAACGCAGCGCCAGCGAGGGCAGGTTACAGCTCACATTTGAGGTGATTTATGGCCACGCCATCAAACCGCTGCCCCGTGTGCCCATGGCCGCGCAGAGCGCGGTTTCTTTGGGGGACATGCGCGCCATGTTGGGGCGTCCTCCCGCGAATTGAAAGCCTAGCGTTAGCCAATGGTCTTGCGCAGATTGTTAGAATGCTGGCATTGAATCCATTCAAATGCATCCTTCTATGTGGCCCCGACATGAATCCATCTCCCGTGCCACTCAAATTTTCAAGTCTTCCAACACCATGAACAAGCTCTTTGGGAAATTGAACGCGGCCGCGCTGATGCTGGGCGCTTGGCTGGCAAGCCCTGCCTGGGCCGTCAACGATCTGCCGGGCGGGCCAGCTGTCAGGCAACTGAACTTGCATCCCGCAGCCACCAAAATTGCCGAAGAGCAAGCTTGGTTGCACTGGTTCATGCTGATCATTTGCACATTGATTTTTGTGGTCGTTTTTGGGGTGATGTTTTATTCCATTTGGAAGCACCGCAAATCTGTGGGCCACAAGCCAGCGACTTTTCACGAGTCGGTGAAGGTTGAAATTGCTTGGACGGTGGTGCCTTTTATCATTGTGATTTTGATGGCCTTGCCCGCGACCAAAGCGGTGGTGGCCAGCAAAGACACCTCCAACGCTGACCTCACCATCAAAGCCACAGGCTACCAGTGGAAGTGGGGCTACGACTACATCAAGGGCGAGGGTGAAGGCATTGGTTTCGTGTCCACCTTGGACAACGAGCATCGCGAAATGTCCAACAACGGTGCCAAGGGCGTGGACATTGACAATTACTTGCTCAAAGTGGACAACCCTTTGGTGGTGCCGGTGGATAGAAAAGTTCGCATCATCACCACGGCCAATGACGTGATTCACGCTTTTGC
>CAMDLJ010000177.1 GCA_945901665.1 Bordetella parapertussis
TCCAACCCCAACACACGGTGGTGGAAATTTTGCCCGGCAGCGGCGGCTATTACATGGAGATGTTGGCCCCTTGGTTGCGGGATAAGGGCCGATACATTGCGGCCAATCGCGATCAATCACTGCCCCAGTACATTCCAGACCACTTGAAGCTCCTCGAGCGGCTCAAGGCTGAGCCGCAACTGTATGACCGGGTGGTGGTCACCGCCTTTCGGGCCGACAACCACCCGATTGCACCCCCTGGCAGCGCCGATGTGGTGATCAGCTTTCGCAACCTGCACGACTGGATGGAGCGCGAAGAAGTGGTCGAGTCCTTGCGGGCGTTTCACAAGGCACTGAAACCCGGCGGGGTGCTGGGCATCGTGGACCACCGGGGACGCACCGACCAAAGCCAGGCCCAGCAAATGGCCTCGGGTTATGTGCGCGAAGATGTGGCGATTGCCTTGATCGAGGCCAACGGCTTTCGCTTGACGGGCCGCTCAGACGTCAATGCAAACCCCAAAGACACCAAAGACCATCCCGAGGGTGTTTGGACTTTGCCGCCGACTTACCGAATGAAAGATGTGAACCGCGCCAAATACCAAGCCATCGGCGAGAGCGACCGCTTTACCCTGCGCTTTGTCAAGCGCTAAGTAGGCTACAGCGCAAAGCGGGCGCTGACTTGCTGGTGCCAGCTTTGCCAGTCGCGCCCCGTGTGCACATGGCCACAGTGGGGGCACACCCGTTCGGCTTCAGGGGTGTCATAAAAGGAAGCAAACGCCTTGGGCAAGTCTTCCACAATGCTTTGCAACTGCAATTCGCGCCGTGCCACCAGGCCCGCGCATTGGGCGCAGTACCACTCAAAAGCATCGCGCTCGCCTGCAGGGCGGGTGCGCTCAATGACGGTGCACAAACTGCCAGCCTCTGACCTTTGGGGTGAGTGCCGCACATGCGGCGGCAGCAAAAACACATCGCCTTCGCGCAAGGGGATGCGCTCGAACTTACCCCGGTCGGCGATCAACAGCGATGCATTCCCTTTGAACTGGTGAAAGTACTCTTCAAACGGGTCGTCGTGAAAATCGGTGCGCTGATTGGGCCCGCCCACCACGGTGCAAATGAGGTCAGAATTTTTCCAAATTTGCTGGTTGCCCACGGGGGGTTTGAGGCGTTCGGCATGATCCTCAATCCATTTGGAAAAATTGATCGGGGCGCTGTAGTGCTGGGCGGATAGAGGGTGGTGGTCGCTCAGGCTTGGGCTCTTTCGGTTGTGGGACCTGGCTGGCTGCGCATCATTGGCCTGTGGGCGCACATGGGCGTTCAGCGCTTCAAGCCGCTTTGCGCAAATGCCGTGGCCACCTGTGCCCGCTCGGCATCGGTGAGTTGTAGCAGCGGGCGGCGCACCAGGCCCCCATGCTGGCCCAAATGTTCTTGCCAGCATTTGGCATGGGCCTGCGGCTTGCCTTTGGGTTTGCTGGCTTTGAAGGCTTGGCGCACCGGCTCCAAGCTGTCGCGCACTTGGCGCGCAGCCGCATGGTCGCCAGCAAAAGCCAAGCGGGTGTATTCGTTCATCCGCTGGTCGTTTTTGGTTTGCAGCAAAAACGGCGGGGTGGAGCACAAATACAGCTTCCAGTTCAGTTCGATGATGTTGTCCAACCACTCTTCTTCGGACGGGTTGCTGACATGGATTTTGTGGCCAGCCAATTCGGTCAAGCGGATGTAATCGGGCCGATCCGTGCTGTATTTGATCGCCACCACATTGGGCAAGTCGGCGATGCGGTTGCACAACTCGGGCGACATGGTGTAGCCGCAGTCGGGGTGGTTCCACATCGCCATGCCCAGGTTGACCTGCTCGGACAAATAGCGGTAGTACTCAAAAATGGTTTCATCGGTGTCGGCACCAAAATGCAAGACGGGGCTGTGCACGATGATGTAATCAGCACCGATGTCTTGCGAGTGCTGGGCCAGCTCCAACACCGTGTCGAGGTTGGTGTCTGAGCACGAGGTGATGATGCCGCAATGGCCCACACCGCCCCGGTTGCCTGCCAAACGGGCTTCGTCCACGGCAATTTCCATGAGCTTTTTGCGCCCATCCAGCGACATGGAAAAAAACTCAGCTTGTTTGCCCGCGATGAACAAACCGCCCAACTGCAAATCGCGGATCCAGTGGCGCAAGTTGTCGCGGTAAGCGGCCTCATCAAGCTGTCCTTGGTCATCAAATGGGGTGAGGTTGGCCGCCCAAACACCTGTCAAGTTCTCGCGGGCATGCTCTTTGGCTTCGGATTTTTTGTAGTTCATTTCAAGTCTCCTGGGGTTGCGGCTTGCAGGGCAAGCCACAGTTGTTCGGCGCGCAAAGGCAAGTGCAAATCCACCTCGCCCAAGGGTGACAAAGCGTCCCGGGCAGCATTCATGATAGCGGCTGGAACGCCAATGCAACCGGCCTCTCCCACACCCTTGGCACCCAAGGGGTTCAAGGGGCTGGGGGTGTGCAAAGAATGCAGTTCTATCGGGGGCATGTCGTCGGCCCTTGGCACGGCGTAGTCCATCAACGAGCCGGTGAGCAATTGGCCCTCGCCGTCGTACACCACTTGCTCCATCAAAGCCTGGCCGATGCCCTGGGCTGCGCCGCCGATGAGCTGCGCACACACCAAATCAGGCTGCAAGCTCAGGCCCGCGTCATCGACCCACAACAGGCGCTCGATGCGCGGTTGACCGGTGGCCGCGTCCACCGACATGCGCACCATGACACAGCCACTGGACCAAGCCTCTTGGCTGTCAAATCGTGCTTCTGCCATGAGCGGCAAGGGCAGCCCTTGCGCGCGTTGGTCCAGCAATGTTTGGCAAGCTTGCAGCACCGCGCTGCCGCCAATCGCTGTGCTGCGGCTGGCCAAGGCACCGGTGCCGGGCGGGCACACATCGGTGTCACCCATGAGTACCTGCACCTGCGCAAAAGGCACGCCCAGCGCGCTGGCAGCAATGTGCCCAAAGGTGAGGGCATGGCCTTGGCCTTGATCGGGGCTGCCACTGGCCACCGTGATGCGCCCATCGGCATGCCAGGTGACACGGGCCGATTCCCAGCCCTGACCACAGGGCTCCACATACATGGCCACGCCCAAGCCCACCCACTCGCCCAGGGCGCGGCGCTCACGCTGCAGCGCACGTTCCTGGTCGTAGCCAAAGCGCTCGCAAGCCAGTGCCAGCAGGGTGGAGAAGTCGCCCGAATCCAAGGTTTCGCCCGTGGGGGTGCGGTAGGGCATGGACCGCGCATCGACCAGGTTTTGCTGGCGCAATTGCACCGGGTCCAGACCAAGAAGGCGCGCGGCTTGATCGATCAAGGTTTCCATCAACAAGGCGGCCTCGGGTCGGCCTGCGCCACGGTAAATGCCCACCGGTGCCGTGTGCGAGCGGCGCGACTGCCCGGAGATGTCGCAGTGCTGTACCAGGTAAGGACCAGGCAAAATGCGCGCGGCATTGCGCATGGGCACCAAGGCCGAATATGGCAACCACGCGCCCAAGGTGTAATGCAGGCGCGCCTGCAATGACAAAAAGCGTCCTTGTGCGTCCACCCCCAATTGGCCTTGCAAGCGAGCGGCACGGCCGTGTTGGCCCGACAAAAACTCCTCCGCTCGGCTGGCCTTCCACTGCACGGTGGTGCGCAAGCGCTGGGCCGCCAAAGCCACCAACAGGTCTTCGGGCGAAATGGATGCCTTGGATCCAAAGGCCCCGCCCACATGGGGTGAAATCAGGTGCACTTGTGACAGCGCCAGCCCCAAGGCCCGGGCGATGTCGGCCTGAGCCCGCGCCGGCGTTTGGCTGCCCAACCACACCTGGAGGCGTTGGCTGTCGCCTTGCCACTGCGCCACGCAAGCACGCGGCTCCATGGCCATGGCCAGCAAGCGCGGCACCGTCAAGTCCACACGGGCCAGAACTGCTGCCTGCCCACCCGCTGGCCCGCTGGCATGCGCCACCTGGTGCACCAGGGGCGCGCCTGGGTCATCCGCAACCCAGGCCGGCAAGGCTTTGAGCGACACGCGCACCCGCAAAGCAGCCTCTTGTGCGGTGGCGGCATCGCGCGCCAGCACCATGGCCACCGCTTGACCCACATGGCCGACACAGGGGCCTGCCAACAAGGGCATGGGCACGGCTTCAAAGGGGGGCCACAGGGGGTTCACGCCGGGGGTGACAACGCCGGTCACATCGCTGGCTTGCCACACCGCTGCTACGCCGGCCAGGCCCAAAGCTTCGGTGGTGTCCACAGCCAATACCTGCGCATGGGCATGGTCGCTGCGCACAAAGGCCACATGCAAGGCCTCAACGGGGGCGGCGTCTTGCACATAAAACCCCAGGCCACGAATCAATCGCTCGGCGTCATGCATGGGCGGGTGGGTCATGTGTTGAACAAGCCGTTCCACTCAAAGCGCAGGCTTGGGCTGCAAAAAGTCACGCACAAACTGCAAAGAAGGATGCGGCTGTTCTTCGTGGGGCAAGTGCCCCACGCCGGGCATCACCACCCGCTGGGCATGGGGGATGGCCCGCTGATAGTCCATGGCATTTTCAGCAGGGATCATGCCGTCTTGTGCACCCCACAACAACAAGGTGGGCATGCGCAGACGCTGCAACCATGGCAGGGGGTCGCGGTTGCGGGTTTGTGCCATGCGCGCCAACACCGCTTGGCGCACCCCAGGCGCGAGCAACATATCTTGGTAACGCCGCGCGGTGTCATCGTTCAAGCGGCTGGGGTCGGCATAGGCCGATGCCACGCCCTTTTTAATCAGCCAGCGCGGCAAGGCGTAGCGCACCAGGCCCATCCAAGCCGCAACGTCGTAGGTCCTGTCGCTTTTGGCTTGCGGGTCGGGAAAGCCATCGGGCGCGATCAAGACCAGCTTGTCCACCCGCTGCGGGTGGGCCGCCGCAAAGTGCCAGGCCAAGCGCCCGCCCATGGAGTGGCCCACCACGGTCATGGTGGGCAAGCCCAACTGATCCACAACGGCCAGCAAGCGCTGCACATCGGCCTCGTCGCTGTAGTCACCAGGCTCGGCCGGTCCGGTCAAGCCAAAACCGGCGATGTCCAAACGCACCACGCGGTGGTCGGTGGCCAAGCCCTCAGCCCAGACGTCCCAGGTTTGCAAACTGGAACCAAAGCCGTGCAACAACAACACCACAGGTGCTTGGGCTGGGCCTTCGATTTGCACATGGGTGCGCAACCCTGGGGTTGGCACAAATTGGCTGCTGGGCCGGGTGTATTGGCGCTCCAAATCGGCGCGGTCCAGGTCTGGCGTCCACAGGCCCCAACCCAGCAACACGATGAAGGCCAAGACCATGGCAATTTTCAAAGCCATTCCGCGGGGATCAGGCCTGGCGCCAGTCGATCACCATCTTCAAGCATTCGGGGTCGCCAAAGGCCACCTCATAAGCCTGCTGGGCGCGCTGCGGAATTTCGGTGTGGGTGATCAAGCCCTCCAGGGGCAAGCTGCCGTCGTGGAACATGGCCACCACTGCATCCAGGTCGTGTTTTTTCCATTGGGCGGCCACCCGGATGCTGGCCTCGCGCATGAAAGCCATGGCGTAGGAGAACGACAAGTCTTGTTTGTAAAAGCCAGCCAACACCACCTCGCCGCCAGGGACCATTTTGGGTATCACGCGGTTCAAGATGCCCGAGTCACCGCTGACATCGCAAATGCAGCGGTAATCTTTGCGCTGGTCTTGGTCGGGGTGGATCACGCCATAGCCCAAAGCGCCGCTTTGGCGCACAGCCTGGGTTTCCCAGACCACAGGTGCCGGTTTGCCAGCGGCCACCACCATGCGGGCCA
>CAMDLJ010000178.1 GCA_945901665.1 Bordetella parapertussis
TGTGGGCGTGTCCTCAAACTTCCAGGACCATGGCGTTAGCCCCGCAGATGCCCAAGACATGGTCCAGCGTGCTTTGCAAGGCCCCAGAGGGCGCAACTTTATTCAGGCCACAGCGGCGGCTTAAGGGGCCAGGGCGGCTTTGACGGCCGCCGACACGGCACCCATGTCGGCCTTGCCGGCCAAGCGGGTTTTGACCGCACCCATCACTTTGCCCATGTCGCCCGGGCCGCTGGCGCCCAACTCTTTGACGATGGCTTGAACGGCATCGGTCAGATCTTGGGCCGACAGGCGTTCGGGCAAATAGGCGCTGAGCATGGTCAACTCGGCCTTTTCTTTGTCCACCAGGTCTTGCCGGGCGGCTTGTTCAAAGGCGGCGATGGAGTCTTTGCGCTGCTTGATCATTTTGTCGACGATGGCCACGATGGCGGCGTCGTCCAACTCGATGCGTTCATCCACCTCTTTTTGCTTCATGGCCGACTGCAGCAGGCGGATGGTTCCCAGGCGCTCGCTGTCCTTGGCTCGCATGGCGGTTTTCATGTCTTCGGTGATGCGTTCTTTGAGGCTCATGGGAAACTCCTTGGAAATGAAAAAACCCGCACGGGCGGAACCCGGCGGGCTGTGTGCACTGGACCCGCAGGCTCAGAACATCTTTTTGGGCAACTGCATGCTGCGAACGCGCTTGTAGTGGCGTTTCACAGCAGCCGCTTTTTTGCGCTTGCGCTCGGCCGTGGGTTTTTCGTAAAACTCGCGGGCACGCAGGTCGGTGAGCAAGCCCAATTTTTCAATGGTGCGCTTGAAGCGGCGCAGGGCGACGTCGAAAGGTTCGTTGTCTTTAACTCGGATCGTGGTCATGTGTAGGAAATGTTTCCGTGATGTGCAAACAGCGGGTTTTGAAGAAGATCGGGCCTCAAAGCCGTGTCTGCGGTTGTTCCCCAACTTCAGGTGATCAGGCCGTTGGGGGTTTGCCAGCAAAGTCAGGCATTATAGCGGTTTGAGCGCGGCACCCAAAGCCGTGCCGCAGGCGTGGGCGCTGGACCAGGCCCATTGGAAGTTGTAGCCCCCCAGCCAGCCGGTGATATCGACCACCTCGCCAATGAAATACAGGCCTTTTTGGGTCGACTCCATGGTTTTTTGCGACAAGGCTTGGGTGGCAACGCCACCCACCGTGACCTCTGCTTTTTTATAACCCTCTGAGCCGGTGGGCCGCAAGGCCCAGCCGGACAAGGCCTGGGCCAAGTCGCCCAAGGCGCGGTCGCTGGCTTGGTTGATGGGGCGCTGCCATTGGGGGTCGCGGGCCACCCAGGCATTGGCCAACCGCGTGGGCAACCATTGGGCCAGTTCGTTGGCAATGCTTTTGCGGGAAGCTTGTTTGGTCTGGACCAAGGTCTGCGACAGGGCTGTTTGCGGCAAAAGATTGACCTCGATGGGCGAACCCAATTGCCAAAAACTTGAAATCTGCAACACGGCGGGGCCTGACAGCCCTCGATGCGTGAACAACAGGTCTTCGTCAAAACCCATCTTGGCTTTGCCGGTGCCGGTCGAGATGTGCACGGGCAGGGATGCGCCTGCCATTTGGGCGCACATGGCGCCATCCTCCCCGCCAAAGGTCAGCGGTACCAGGCCAGGGCGGGTGGGTACCAGGGGTAAATTGAATTGACCTGCCAAGCGATAACCGAAATCTGAGGCGCCAATTTGGGGAATGGACAGCCCACCCGTGGCCACCACCAGCGCTTGGGCTTGCAGCTGACCGCGATCGGTGTCGAGCGCATAGGCGTGACTTTGACCGGGGTTGTGGCGCACGGCGTGCACGGCGCAGGGTTGCCACAGGTCCACGCTGCCGCCTTGCGCGCCGCGCTGGCACTCTTGCCACAGCAGGTCAATCAGGTCCTGGGAAGAGTGGTCGCAAAACAATTGGCCTTTGTGTTTTTCATGGAAGGCCATGCCGTGGCTTTGCACCAGTGCGATGAAATCCTGCGCCGTGTAGCGCGACAAGGCGCTGCGGGCGAACAGGGGGTTTTCGCCCAAAAAGTGACGGTGTGGGGCTTGGGGATCGATGTCTTTGTTGGTGAAATTGCTGCGCCCGCCACCCGAGATGCGAATTTTCTCGGCCAATTTGGCGCTGTGGTCGATCAGCGCCACCGACAAGCCTTGTTGCGCGGCGATGCCCGCGCAAAACAAGCCCGCAGCGCCAGCGCCCACGATGGCCACATCACAGGTTTTCATGGCTTGGCCAAAAAGGCTTCGATCAATGCCGCCAGTGCTTGCGGCTGGTCGTGGTGCAGCATGTGCCCAGTGTCGGGCACGGTGATGTGCTCCAGTTGGGGGACCACGCTCGCCCGCTGGTGAAACTCTTCACGCCCGTATTTGCCTTTCCACCAGGTTTGCAAGCTGTCGTCACTGGCATGCACCACCAGGGTGGGGGCGCTGATGCGCTGGTACACGGCTTTGGTTTCTTCCACTTGGTACAGCTGGGCGTTGACCACTTTGTGTGCTGGGTGGCCGCGAATGATCCACTGGCCGTCGGCTTGCTGCTCGGCCCAGTGTTGCGCCAGCCACTGGGCTTTGTCAGGCGACAAACGGGGGTTGTTTTTCATCAAGCGCTGTGCCACGCCAGCGAGGTCCGCATATGGGCGCAGGGCCATGTCACCTGAGCGGAGTTGGCGCAACTGGTCCAACCACTGGGCATAACGCCCAGGCGCTTGGGCAGGGACAGTGGCGGCCATGCCAAAACCCTCCAGGTTGACCAAACGGCGTATGCGTTCAGGCCGAACGCCGCTGTAGAGCATGGCCACATGCCCGCCCATGCTGTGGCCGACCAGATCGATGCTTTGCTCCGGGCACAGGCGGTCGAGCAAGGCGTCCAGGTCGGCCAGGTAGTCGGGAAACCAAAAGTTGTCGGTGGCACCGGGGTCGCTCAAGCCGTAGCCGCGCCAATCCGGTGCCACGATCCAGCGCTCGCGGCCCAAGGCGTCGACCGCAAACTGAAACGATGCTGAGACATCCATCCAACCGTGCAGCAGCACCAGCGGGAGCACGCCCGCTTGGGGCTGGCCCCATTCGCGCAAATGGTATTGAAGGCCTCGAATGGGGATAAACGAGGATCGGGATGGTTTCAGGGCTTGGTACATTCCTTGGATCATAAGGATCTTGCGCATGAAGGCCTCTTCCCAAGTTGATCACCACCGCAGCATGCACCAGGGCTTGGTGTGGCAAGTGCCAACCCATTTCAACATTGCCGATGTCTGTTGCCGGCGTTGGGCCCAGACCCCCGGTGTGGCTGACCAGGCCGCCATCGTTGAGCACATGGAGGGGCAAGCGCCCATCCACCACAGCTATGCCCAACTGCAACAAGCGGCCAATGCCTTGAGCCACAGCCTGAAAGCCTGGGGCGTGCGGCGCGGCGACCGCGTGGCCTTGGTGTTGCCGCAATGTTTTGAAACGGCGGCGGTGCACATCGCGGTCATGCAAATGGGGGCGGTGGCCATGCCCTTGTCCCAACTGTTTGGCCCCGATGCTTTGGCCTACCGCTTGCATGACAGTGAAGCGGTGGCCGTGTTTGTGGATGCCGCTTCTTTGCCAGGGGTTTTGGCGGTGCGTGATCAAGCCCCGGCTTTGCGCCATGTGATTGGCTTGGGGGCGGGGGCGTCTGACGCCGACCAAGTTGTGCCCGATTTGCGCGCCATGAGCGCCCCTGCTTTTGATTTGTGCCCCACCCTGGCCGCAGACCCGGCCATCTTGATTTACACCAGTGGCACCACGGGTGCGCCCAAAGGCGCATTGATTCCGCACCAGGCCATGATCGGCAACCTGACGGGGTTTGTGTGCAGCCAAAATTGGTTTGGCTTTGGCCCCGGTGCCGTGCCCCCAGACCCGGCCCATCCTTGGCCAGCCACCACCCAAGCCCCTGGCCCGGGCATGCCCCAGGGTGTGGCTGAGCGCACCAGTGCAGCGGTGTTTTGGTCGCCAGCAGATTGGGCATGGACGGGTGGCTTGCTCGACGCCTTGATGCCCACCTTGTACTTTGGCCGCCCCATCATCGCTTGGCGCGGTCGCTTCAGCCCGGAGTTGGCTTTTTCGCTCATGCAGCAGCACGGGGTCACGCACAGCTTTTTGTTTCCCACTGCGCTCAAGGCCATGATGAAGGCGTTTTCTGAGCCCCGCCAGACCTATCGCTTGCGCTTGCAAGCCATCATGAGTGCTGGCGAGGCGGTGGGGGACACGGTGTTTGGGTATTGCCAACAGCAGTTGGGTGTGACAGTCAATGAGATGTTTGGTCAAACCGAAATCAATTACATCGTGGGCAATTGCGCCATGAATGGTCGCAGCCTTGGCGGTGTGGGTTGGCCGGCCCGCGCGGGCAGCATGGGGCGGCCTTATCCGGGGCACCATGTTGACGTGATCAATGAGCGTGGTGAAGTGTGTGCCGATGGCGAAGTGGGCGATGTGGCCTTGCACCGGCGCGATGTGCATGGGCGTGAGGACCCGATTTTCTTTTTGGGGTATTGGCGCAACCCCCAGGCCACGGCGGACAAATACACCGGCGATTGGTGCCGCACCGGTGACTTGGCCACCCGTGACGCTGATGGATACCTGTGGTACCAAGGCCGCTCGGACGATGTGTTCAAAGCTGCGGGTTATCGAATTGGCCCCAGTGAGATCGAAAATTGCTTGCTCAAACACCCGGCCGTGGCCAATGCGGCGGTGGTGCCCAAGCCCGATGCGCAACGCGGCAATGTGGTCAAAGCTTATGTGGTGTTGTCGGCAGGTTTCGGTCCGTCGAATGACTTGGTGCTTGAACTTCAACACCATGTGCGCGGACAACTCGCGCCTTACGAGTACCCCAAAGAAATCGAATTCATCGATGCTTTGCCCATGACCACCACCGGCAAGGTGCAAAGGCGTGTTTTGCGTTTGCAAGAAGAGCAACGGGCCAGGTCGCTTTTATCAACGTGAATCAGTGCTTGGCAGCCTGCAGTTGCCCGACAGTAAACTCAGCCCGATGAACCCACTCCAACTCAACCCTGTTCGCTTGGGACAAAGCGATTTGCACGTCACCCCCATTTGTTTGGGCACCATGACCTTTGGTGAACAGGTCAATGAGGCGACTGCCCACGCCATCTTGGACCGATCTGTGGCCTTGGGTGTCAACTTCATTGACACAGCCGAGATGTACTCGGTGCCCACCCGGGCCGAAACCTATGGGGCCACGGAAACCTTCATTGGCCATTGGCTGGCCCAAAACCCGGGCATGCGCCAGCGCATTGTGTTGGCAACAAAAGCGGCCGGCCCGTCGCGTGATACGCCTTGGGTGCGCGCTGGAAATGGCATGACTGCCCAAGATATTTTGACCTCGTGCGACGCCAGCTTGAAGCGCTTGCAAACCGATGTGATTGACCTGTACCAAATTCATTGGCCCGAGCGCCATGTGCCGGCCTTTGGCATGATGTACTACGACCCCAAAAAAGAGAAATCGATTACCCCTATCCATGACCAGTTGCAGGCCTTGGCGACCCTGGTCAAGCAAGGCAAGGTGCGCTACATCGGTTTGTCCAATGAAACGCCGTATGGCGTTCATGAGTTTGTGCGACTGGCCGAACAGCACGGCCTGCCGCGCATCGTGTCTGTGCAAAACCCCTATTGCTTGACCAACCGCACGTATGAAAACGCTTTGGACGAGACCATGCACCGTTTGGGTGTGTCTTTGTTGGC
>CAMDLJ010000179.1 GCA_945901665.1 Bordetella parapertussis
CAACGCATGGACATTGATGAAATCGTGTTGATCACTTGGACCCATGACCCGGTGCACCAGCGCCGCTCGTATGAACTGCTGGCCCAAGAGTTTGCATGGGGCCAGCAGGCCTCATCCCGCCAACTTGAACCGGCATTGAACTGAAACTCACCGCAGAAAGGCCATCGATGTTTCAAACCACCATTGCCGGCAGCTTGCCCAAACCCGAATGGCTGGCCGAGCCCGAAAAGCTGTGGCCGCAATGGAAGCAAGCAGGCGTCTCCTTGCAACAAGCCAAGGCCGACGCCACGCTGTTGTGGATCAAGGCGCAAGAAGATGCGGGCTTGGACATCATTGGCGACGGCGAGCAAGCACGGCAGCATTTTGTGCATGGTTTTTTGGAGCAGGTCGAAGGCATTGACTTTGAGAACAAGGTCAAGATGGGCATCCGCAACAACCGCTATGACGCCATGGTGCCGCAAGTGGTGTCTAAGTTGCTCTTGAAAGGGCGAGTCCACGCCATGGAAGCGCAACTGCTCAGATCCCACACCTCGCGCAAAACCAAATTCACCTTGCCTGGCCCCATGACCATTGTGGACACCGTGGCCGACAGGTTTTACGGTGAGGGCAAGGAAGGTCGCACCAACATGGCCATGGCCTTTGCCGAGTTGCTGAATCAAGAGGCGCTGGCGCTGCAAGCCGATGGCATCGACATCATCCAGTTTGACGAACCCGCTTTCAATGTCTACATGGAAGACGCCGCCGACTGGGGCGTCAACGCGCTGGAGCGTGCCGCGCAGGGCCTGACCTGTACCACCGCGGTGCATATTTGCTATGGCTACGGCATTCAAGCCAATGTGGACTGGAAAAACACATTGGGTCATGAGTGGCGGCAATATGAAAAGGTGTTTCCCGCGCTGGCCAAGAGCAGCATTGACCAAGTCAGCCTGGAGTGTTTTCACTCGCATGTGCCCATGGATTTGATCGCATTGCTCAAAGGCAAAGACGTGATGGTGGGTGTGATCGATGTGGCGTCCGATGTGATCGAAACCCCCGAAGAGGTGGCCGACACCATTGGCAAGGCATTGCAGTTTGTCAGCAAAGACCGCTTGTTTCCCTGCACCAACTGCGGCATGGCGCCCATGGACCGGGCGACGGCCCAGGCCAAGTTAAAGGCCTTGGTCGCCGGTGCCGCCTTGGCCCGTGAAAGGCTTGGTTAGCACGGAGGTGCTGATGACACCGCCTCGGGCTTGGCCATCACGCCGGTTTCCGGGTCAAACTCAGCGGCCTTGAGGTACAAAGCCAGGCCAGCGTCCATGGTTTGGGCGTGCTGCTCGAACCAAAGCCCGACTTCATGCAGCAGCTGCCGGACCAAGGGCAATTGATCAAGCTCTCGACCACGGCGCAAACCCTCGCGCATGACTTGCAAAATGGTGTCGTGTTGCTGGGCGTGGCAACCCATCGGTCCAAATTGGACTTGTTCCATCCAGCGGTCTTCGCGCTCGAAATGGTCTTGGGTGTGGTTGAGGACGGCCTCGTAGCGGTCCATCAAATCGGCATCGCTGGCCATTTGGGCGGCGCCCAACAAGGCGACAAACTCCACATGGGTCTCGTCCATCGGGGCCATGTCAACCGCCAATTCATCTGACCATTGCAAACTGGGTTCGCTGGGGTTGGTGTATTTTTCGTCAATCACGATCTCGGTCATGGTGCTACTCGCTTCAATCGGTTCAGGTTGGGGTCGGTTGGGTTCTGCTCGCGTTCAAGCGCGCTCAAAAATGGCTGCAATGCCTTGCCCACCACCAATGCACATGGTCACCAGGGCGTAGCGCCCTTGGATGCGGTGCAGCTCATGCAAGGCCTTGACCGTGATCAAAGCGCCCGTGGCCCCAATCGGGTGGCCCAATGAAATGCCCGAGCCATTGGGGTTGACCTTGGCGGGGTCCAGGCCCAGGTCGCGGGTGACTGCACAGGCCTGGGCGGCAAACGCCTCGTTGGCTTCGATGACATCCAAGTCGGCCACCGTCAAACCCGCTGTGGCCAGGGCTTTTTGGGTGGCGGGCACGGGGCCAATGCCCATATAAGCTGGGTCCACACCCGCATGGGCATAGGCCACCAGGCGCGCCATCGGCTTCAAGCCACGTTGTTGGGCCACTTGGGCGTCCATCAACAACACGGCAGCCGCTGCGTCGTTGATGCCGGAGGCATTACCGGCCGTCACCGTTCCGTTTTCTTTGATGAAGACAGGTTTGAGTTTGGAGAAGTCTTCCGCTGTGGCCCCGGTGCGGAAGTGTTCGTCGGTGGCATAGGCCACTTCCCCTTTGCGCGTTTTGAGCATGACGGGCACGATTTGGTCTTTGAACCGACCTTGCGCAGTGGCGCGCTCAGCGCGCAGGTGGCTCTCCAGCGCCAAAGCATCTTGGTCATCGCGGGTGATGCCCCACTTTTTAGCGATGTTCTCGGCCGTTACCCCCATGTGGATGGTCTGAAAAGGGTCGTGCAAGGCGCCGACCATCATGTCCACCATTTTGCTGTCCCCCATGCGCGAACCCCAGCGCATGTTCAGACTGGCAAAGGGCGCGCGGCTCATGTTCTCGGCGCCGCCGCCAATGGCCACATCGCAGTCACCCAACTGGATCGACTGCGCCGCAGACACAATGGCTTGCAAGCCCGAGCCACACAAGCGGTTCACATTGAAGGCCGGTGTTTCTTGGCCACAACCAGCTTGAATGGCGGCCACCCGAGACAGGTACATGTCTTTGGGTTCTGTGTTGACCACATGGCCAAACACCACATGGCCCACATCCGCGCCATGGACCTGTGCACGGGACAAGGCCTCGCGGACCACCGTGGTGCCCAATTCAATGGGCGGCACATCTTTGAGGCTGCCACCAAAGGTTCCAATCGCGGTGCGCACGGCACTCACAACGACGACATCACGCATGGGTTTCTCCAGGATAAAAAAAACTGTTCAGTGGGCTCACGCGTCGCGCGAGTCTGCCACCGGCTGCTGGCCAAAATCGGGGCGCTTCAGATAGGCGAGTATCCGAGCGGCAGCCTCATCGGGGGAGGCCAGCGCGCCGGTGGCTTTGAGTTTGACAAAGTTTTCACGCTCTGGAAACTGGCCTTGGTCGCCGGCCCGTAAATCGGATTGCATATCGGTGTCAATCACACCGGGTGCCAAGGAGACGATGCGCGCACCGTTGGTCAAGTGGGCCTCTTCCAGGGCCACGCATCGGCTGTAATGGTCCATGCCCGCTTTGCTGGCGCAGTACATGCTGCTGCCGGCCATGGCACGCCGACCCAAGCCGGAGGAAATGTTCACAATTTTTTTGGGGACGCCCCAAGAGCGGGTAGCGGTCAAAAATGCCGCCGACAACTGCATAGGGGCTTCCAAATTGATGGCCAAAGTGCTTTGCAAAAGCTCGGCATTTTGAGGCGTCAACGGCCCCAAGTGGCCAATCACGCCCGCGTTATTGATCAAGGTGGCGCTGGCCAATTGACTCGGGTCGATCTGTTGCAACCAGGCTAGCAGCTTTTGCGCCACGGGGATGGGCTGGGCCAGATCAGCACGCCATTGGACCAAGCTGGCCCCTTTGTTGGCGGCCCAGCTGTCCAATGCGGGCGCGCTTTGGCGTGAAATGCACAGCAATTGGGCATGGGCTTGGTCACACAGTTGTTGCGCCAATGCCAAACCCATGCCACGGGAAGCGCCAGTCAAGATCGTCAGGTGTTTCATGCGGTGCTTGTGAATGATTAAACGCTTCATTATGACCAGGGTTGAGACCGCGTGGCGGGGCAAGCAGCGCGCCAGAGTAGCTGTGGTGACAGGGAATCGGACGCGATTGACGGGCATGTTCTACAAATGCAGAGGGCGACAAGGGCATGGCTTGGCATGGGTAAATCCCTCAGTGCCAAGGCGTTTTTTGTCAGGCATGATCGCTGCATAACAACGCAAACTTCAAGGAACCCCGCGATATGAACGATTTCACCCCAAGCCCTGAAGCGACGATCCCTGCTTCCCCACCCCGGTTGCTGATTCCCCGCCTGGGACCTTTTTATGACTTGTTGGCCCCGCTTTCATGGCCATTGATCCGATGTGCCACGGGTTTGATATTGGCGGTTCATGGTTGGGGCAAAATTTCCAAGGGCCCAGAAGTGGTGGCGCCGGTGTTTGAGAGGCTGGGCTTTGAGCCAGCGTTGGCGGTGGTTTACTTGCTTATTTTTGTTGAGTTTTTCGGTGGGATCAGTTTGGCGCTGGGCCTGTTCACCCGATTTTTTGCAGCAGCCATCACCATTGAAATGGCTGTGATTTTCTTCACCCAATACCTGCCCAACGGGTTCTCTTGGCTGAACAAAGGCTATGAATTTGTGTTGCTGTGGGGCTTGGTCTCCTTGGCCATTTGGTTGCGCGGAGGCGGGCCGTATTCGGTGGATCGCCGCTTGGGCGTGGAGCTTTGAAACTGCGATGATAAAAACAATGAATTCCCACAAAACACAAACCATCGACAGACGCCTCTGGCTCAAGGCTGGGGCCTTGAGCCTTGGCGGCGCATACAGCACGATTTCTTTGCCCTTGGGTGCCCAAGAGGTGTGGCCGGCACGCCCTGTGCGACTGATCGTTTCTTCCTCACCCGGCGGCGGAACGGATTTGTATGCCCGCATGCTGGCCCAGGCCTTGGGAGACGTGTTCAAGCAGCAGTTTGTGGTCGAAAACCGGCCTGGCGCCAGTGGCAATATTGGCGCTGCCGCCGTGGCCAAGTCACCGCCAGACGGCTACACCTTTTTGGTCTCGGCCAATACATCCTTGACCATCAATGGCAGCTTGTTTAAAAACCTGTCTTACCAGGCTGAGCGTGATTTCGTTCCCATCATGCGCGCGTTTGCGCCCTTGGTGCTGGTGGTCCATCCAGCCACCAAGGCACGCAGCTTGGCCGAGTTGATTGATTTGGGCAAGCGCGAGCCGGGCAAGGTCTCGTTCGGCTCGGCAGGCACGGGCAGCACCACCTACTTGGGCGTGCGCATGTTGGAGGAAAAAACAGGTGCACGCTTTTTGCACGTTCCTTATAAAGGCGTGGGGCCCGCCTACCAAGATTTGCTGGCTGGACAGTTGAATTTTTTGTTCCCGGATGTGGCATCTGCCCTGTCTTTGATCAAGGCCGGCAAGATCATTCCCATCGCCAGTGAGCAGCGCACGCCTTTATTGCCAGGTCTTCCCACAGTGTCGGAAGCGGGTTTCGCGGATGTCAGCACCAACAGTTCATTCAGCTTGGTGGCCCCCACCGGCACCCCGTCTGCGGTGGTCGAGCGCATTCATCGTGAGTTGGTGGCCATCACCAAATCGGCCGCATTTGCGGCCAAGCTCGAATCACAGGGTTTGGTCGGTGAAGTGGATACCCAGCAGGCATTGGCGGCCTCCATGAGAAAAGAAAGAGAAAGTTATGCGGCGTTTATCAAGCGCAACGGAATTGTTGCCAGTGATTGAGGGGGTTTTATGCCATCGAGTTTGACGCAGCAACACCCTTTGGTGGTGGTGGGCGGCGGCATTGGCGGCGTGGCCATGGCCTTGGCCTTGGGGCGCCAAGGGCATCGGGTCCAGTTGCTGGAACAGGCCGATCAAATTGGGGCCATTGGTTATGGTGTGCAAATGGGCCCCAATGTCATGCCGATGTTGGATGAATTGGGTGTCGGGCAAGAGGTTCGCGCTGCCGCATATTTCCCCAAAGAGAT
>CAMDLJ010000180.1 GCA_945901665.1 Bordetella parapertussis
TGGCGCATTACATGCTGCAAAGCGAACAGCTCGACACCACCTTGGTGTTGGCCGCCAATGACGAGGTGGCCGCGGGTTTGCTGATCCAGCGCCTGCCGGTGCAGGGCCTGGGTAATTTGTCGGCGCATTCGCGCGCGGCCGATGAGGACGAAATTGGCCGCAATGAGGATTACGCGCGCATTGCCATCTTGGCGCAGACGCTGCAAAGCGAGGAGTTGCTGAGCTTGGACGTGGACACCATGCTGCGGCGGTTGTTTTGGCAAGAGGACGTGCGCCGCTTTGAGCCCATGGTGCCGCGTTTTGCTTGCAGTTGCCACCGTGAGCGGGTGAGCCAGATGATTCGCAGCCTGGGGGCCGAGGAGGCCGCCAGCATCGTGGCCGAGCAAGGCCAAATCGAAGTGGGTTGCGAGTTTTGTGGCCAGCAATACCGCTACGACGCGGTGGACGCGGCGCATTTGTTTGTGGATGGTCCCAGCCCCGCACCGCCATCAGACAGCCCCTCTGTGTTGCATTGAGCGGCTGCGCTGTCAGCGTGCGCGCAGTTGGCTGAACAAGCGGTGCTCGCAGGCGGGGTCGGCGCATCGTTCGCAGACACCGCGCCAGCGGGGTGCCGTCTCCTCGCGGGCTTGCAGGCCAGACACACCATTTAGGCGTTCATCGGCGGCCAGGGCATGGGCCAGCTGTGTCTCGCCCTCTGCGCCAGAGCCATACAGCACTTGGTAGGGCCATTGGCGTTGGTTGAGCCAGTCGCGCCAGTGGGCCATGGCCGCTGCAGGTCCATCTGCCATCAGAAAGACCTGAGAGTGACCCATATCGGGTGGGAGTTGTTCGGGGGTCTGCACGGCCAGCAGCTCGGGGCCACTCGGGACATGCGCCAAGATGGGCTTGAAGTGTTCGGCCAGGGTTTGCAGCAAAGTGCCATTGGGCGCGGCCAACACGATGCGCCAGGTGGTGCTGCCCATGGTCCAGGGGCCGGCTTATTTGGCGATTTGGACAAAGATTTCGTTGGGCTTGACCATGCCGATTTCTTTGCGCGCTTGCTCTTCCACCATTTCCAGGCCTTCGCGCAGGTCGCGCAATTCGCTCACGAGTTGTTCGTTGGTCCGCTGTGCCACGGTGTTTTGTTTTTTCTGAACCTGCAATTGCTGGCCGAGTTGCCACACCGATGGCAGGCTGCCGCGCCCCAGCCACAACTGGCCCTGCAAGATCAGCAGCAAGCCGATCAGGATCAGGGGCAGGGGGCGGCGCATGGCGGGCTCTCAGCTCAACGCAGGTTGTAAAAGGCTTTGCGGCCAGGGTAGGTGGCGATCTCACCCAGGTCTTCTTCGATGCGCAGCAGTTGGTTGTATTTGGCCAGGCGGTCGCTGCGGCTCAAGGAGCCGGTTTTGATTTGCCCGGCATTGGTGCCCACAGCAATGTCGGCGATGGTCGTGTCTTCGGTCTCGCCCGAGCGGTGGCTGATGACGGCGGTGTAGCCCGCGCGTTTGGCCATTTCGATGGCGGCGAAGGTTTCGGTCAAGGTGCCGATTTGGTTGATCTTGATCAGGATGGAGTTGGCGACACCTTTGTCGATGCCTTCTTGCAAGATTTTGGTGTTGGTGACAAACAAGTCGTCGCCCACCAATTGCACTTTTTTGCCCAGGCGGTCGGTGAGGATTTTCCAGCCGTCCCAGTCGCCCTCAGACATACCGTCTTCGATGCTGATGATGGGATATTTGTCGACCCAGGTGGCCATCATGTCGGTCCATTGGGCCGAGGTCAATTGCAGGCCTTCGCCGCTCAGGTGGTAGAGGCCATCTTTGTAGAACTCGCTGGCCGCGCAGTCCAGCCCCAACGCAATTTCCTCGCCAGCGGTGAAGCCGGCTTGTTCGATGGCTTGCAAAATCATTTGGATGGCGGCCTCGTGGTTGTCCACGTTGGGGGCAAAGCCACCTTCGTCGCCCACGGCCACGCTCATGCCTTTGTCGTGCATGATTTTCTTCAGGGCATGGAACACCTCGGCGCCATAGCGCAGGGCTTCGCGAAAGCTGGGCGCGCCCACTGGGATGATCATGAACTCTTGCAAGTCCAGGTTGTTGTTGGCATGGGCACCGCCATTGATGACGTTCATCATGGGCACGGGCATTTGCATGCCGCCCATGCCGCCAAAGTAGCGGTATAAGGGCAGGCCGGCTTCTTCGGCAGCGGCGCGGGCCACGGCCATCGATACGGCCAACATGGCATTGGCCCCCAAGCGGCCTTTGTTGTCGGTGCCGTCCAGGTCAATGAGGGTTTTGTCCAGAAAGGCTTGTTCGCTGGCGTCCAGGCCCAGCACCGCTTCGGCGATGTCGGTGTTGATGTGTTCAACCGCCTTGAGCACGCCTTTGCCCAGGAAACGCTTGGGGTCGCCGTCGCGCAGTTCGATGGCTTCGCGGCTGCCTGTCGAGGCGCCCGAGGGCACGGCGGCACGGCCCATGGTGCCAGACTCCAATAAGACGTCGCACTCCACGGTGGGGTTGCCACGGCTGTCGAGCACCTCTCGACCGACGATATCCACAATTGCACTCATGTCACTCTTTCCAAAGGTTCAATTAAAAAGGTTTACTGGGAAAACTGGTCTTCCAAATAGCCGCTGCGTTTGGTCACCGCGTCCAGCGCTTGCAAGCTTTCGAGCAGGGCGCGCATGTGTTTCAAGGGCACAGCGTTGGGGCCGTCGCTTAAGGCCTGTGCGGGGTTGGGGTGGGTTTCCATGAACAAGCCGGCCACGCCCACGGCCACCGCCGCGCGGGCCAGCACCGGCACCATCTCGCGCTGGCCGCCGCTGCTGGTGCCGTTGCCGCCGGGCAATTGCACCGAGTGGGTGGCGTCAAACACCACCGGGGCCCGTGTTTCGCGCATGATCGCCAGGCTGCGCATGTCGCTGACCAAGTTGTTGTAGCCAAAGGATGCACCGCGTTCGCAGGCCATGAAGCGGTCTTCGTTCAAACCCGCAGCGCGTGCCGCTGCACGGGCTTTGTCGATCACGTTTTTCATGTCGTGCGGGGCCAAAAACTGGCCTTTTTTGATGTTCACGGGCTTGCCCGATTGGGCCACCGCGTGGATGAAGTCGGTTTGGCGGCACAAAAAAGCGGGGGTTTGCAGCACATCGACCACAGCAGCCACGGCTGCGATGTCGGCTTCGGTGTGCACATCGGTCAAGATGGGCAGGCCGAGTTCTTTTTTCACCTTGGCCAGAATTTCCAGGCCCTTGTCCCTGCCTGGGCCGCGAAAGCTGGTGCCGCTGGAGCGGTTGGCTTTGTCGTAACTGCTTTTGAAAATGAACGGTATGCCCAAAGCCGCGGTGATTTCTTGCAAATGGCCAGCGGTGTCCATTTGCAATTGCTCGGACTCGACCACGCAAGGGCCTGCGATCAGAAAAAAGGGCTGGGTCAGGCCAATGTCAAATCCGCACAACTGCATGGGCAACTTTCAGTGAGCCGGTGGGCTGTTGCCGCCGCTCTTGTGCGGCGTGCATCGGCTCGGGTGCCGCAGGGCCAAGGTTTGCATCAAGCCACCGCTTTGAGGTTTTGTCGCCCACTTTTGTGGCCCAGGGCCGCACGGACATAGGCATTGAACAAGGGGTGACCGTCCCAGGGCGTGGACTTGAACTCGGGGTGGAACTGCACGCCCATGAACCACGGGTGGACGCTGGCAGGGAGTTCGACAATTTCGGTGAGTTGCTCGCGCTGGGTCAGCGCTGAGATCACCAAACCGGCGGCGCGCAAGCGATCAAGGTAGTTGACATTGGCCTCATAGCGGTGGCGGTGGCGTTCGGTGACCACGTCGCCATAAATTTGGTGTGCCAAGGTGCCTGGGGTGACGTCAGAGCTTTGCGCCCCCAAGCGCATGGTGCCGCCCAAGTCGGACTGCGCGTCGCGGGTTTTGATGCTGCCGTCGGCGTCTTTCCACTCGGTGATCAAGGCGATCACCGGGTGCGGGGTGTCGGGCTCAAATTCGGTGCTGTTGGCGTCAGTCAGGTGGGCCACGTTGCGGGCATATTCGATGGTCGCCACTTGCATGCCCAAGCAAATGCCCAGGTAGGGGATGCCTTGCTCGCGGGCAAAGCGGGCGGCGCAAATTTTGCCCTCAATCCCGCGTTTGCCAAAACCGCCTGGGACCAAGACCGCATCAAATTGGGCCAGCCGTGAGGCGTTTTCGGTGTTCAGGGTTTCGGAGTCGATGTATTCGATTTTGACCCGGGCATGGTTGATCAAGCCAGCATGGCGCAGCGCTTCATTGAGCGACTTGTAGCTGTCAGACAGGTCGACATACTTGCCCACCATGGCGATGCTGACTTCGTGCTGGGGGTGCTCGACTTCGTAGACCAGGGCATCCCAGCGCTTGAGGTCGGCGGGCGGGGTGTGGATGCGCAGTTTGTCGCAGATCAGGGCGTCCAGGCCTTGCTCGTGCAGCATGCGCGGTACTTTGTAAATGGTGTCCACGTCCCACATGGAGATCACGCCCCATTCGGCGACGTTGGAGAAGAGGGATATTTTTTCGCGCTCTTCTTGGGGGATTTTGCGGTCAGCGCGGCACAGCAAGGCGTCGGCCTGGATGCCAATCTCGCGCAGCTTTTGGGCCGTGTGCTGGGTGGGCTTGGTTTTAAGTTCGCCCGCCGCAGCGATCCAGGGCACATAGGTCAAATGCACAAAAGCGGCATTATTAGGCCCGAGCTTGAGGCTCATTTGGCGCACGGCCTCTAAAAAGGGCAAGGACTCAATGTCACCCACAGTGCCGCCAATTTCAACAATCGCCACGTCCACCGCCTCCGGCGTGCCAATGCCCGCACCGCGGCGCACATAGTCTTGGATTTCGTTGGTGATGTGGGGGATGACCTGAACGGTTTTGCCCAGGTAGTCACCCCGGCGCTCTTTTTCGAGCACGCTTTTGTAAATTTGGCCGGTGGTGAAGTTGTTGGTGCGGCGCATTCGTGTGGTGATGAAGCGCTCGTAGTGGCCCAAGTCCAGATCGGTCTCAGCGCCATCATCGGTGACGAAAACTTCGCCATGTTGGAACGGGGACATGGTGCCCGGATCCACGTTGATGTAGGGGTCGAGCTTGATCAAAGTGACTTTGAGGCCTCGCGATTCAAGAATCGCAGCGAGGGAGGCTGAGGCGATTCCCTTGCCCAGGGAAGACACCACACCGCCGGTGACGAAGACAAATTGGGTCATGTCAGGTACGGGATGCTGAAGTCCCGGGTGGTGGTAAGCAGTAATTATAGGGGGGGCGCTCTGCTACATTGCGGCCATGGGCATTTTGAATGGAAAAAACTTGGTGCTGGGCTTGAGCGGGGGCATTGCCTGCTACAAGGCCGCTGAGCTGTGCCGCGCTTTGGTCAAGGCCGGTGCCCAGGTTCAGGTGGTGATGACTGAGGCGGCAAGCGCCTTCATCACGCCCGTGACCATGCAAGCCTTGTCTGGCCAAGCGGTTTATTTGTCGCAATGGGATGCGCGCCAAGACAACAACATGGCGCACATCAACCTCACCCGAGCGGCCGATGCCATATTGGTGGCCCCAGCGAGTGCGGATTTCATGGCCAAACTGCTGCATGGACGTGCCGACGACTTGCTCAGCCTGGCGTGTCTGGCCCGGCCCATCGAGCGCGTGCCATTGCTGTTGGCCCCTGCCATGAACCGTGAGATGTGGGCGCACCCGGCCACACAGC
>CAMDLJ010000181.1 GCA_945901665.1 Bordetella parapertussis
AACTTAACGTCTTTGACCCAACATGCTTTGCAAATCGATCCAAGATGGCTTGCCAGCCCTCTTGTTGTTGTTCCACAGGGTGTTCTGTTTCTGGGACAAATGTCACGCTCACCGTGACGCCATCTGTTGCTTGGGTAAACGTGATCGCGTCAGCTCTGTTCGATGATCAGCCAAGTGTTGTCCAAGCGATTTCAATGCTTTGGCAAAGATCGCCGCAAAAAATCCAAGACACTGGCCTTGGCCCTGCTTCTTGCCTGTTCGTCGCCGATCACTTTAACCTGCCCACCTTTGCCATTTTTGGCGACAGGATCGTAAAACTGAACGGCCTGTGCGTTTGCGCTGTCAAAACCATGGGTTGCGTCTTCATACATCAACAACTCGATTGGCATGAGCGGGTGGGACGTTTTGAGACTCTCGCAAATATTGGGTGCCGTGTCATAGTCGTCACGGGTGCCGTTATGAATTTGGACAGGTGCGCCTGTTGGAGTGGATAGATCAACTGATCGAGAAGCTATTCCATTTTTGACCCAAACATCGCAAACCGGATAAAAGGCGATGTGCGCAGCAAACTTTGCATTTGAAAGTTCAATGGGGGGATTTTTTGATTTTTTGCCAAAGGCTGTTGCCATGGCGTTGACGCCCCCCCAAGAAAACCCCATGATCACGATTTTGTCTTTGTTGATATTCGGGTTGTTCGCCAGAAAATGCCACGCCCCCCACACGTCTGGCAATGTGTCCAGGGTTGACCGAGGTCGCCTTGCAAGAGAGGTGACCGCACGTGGGCTCCACATGTCCAGCTCAAGCACAGCGAACCCATTCTCCACAAGGTATTCACGGTGAAAAGTGCCTCTGGAGTCGGGACCTGCGCTCCCATGAACAATGACGATGGCCGCTAAATTTTGCCCAGACGGTATATTGAATTTCGCCGGTATTTCAATGGGCAATGGACTGCCGGAATGGGTCTCGCCCAATGGTTTGACCATGACATTCATGGGGTTTGCAGCAAAGGTCGCGTATCCGAGTGTGATCAGGGCTAAACCCAATAATGTGTTTCGCACATCCATCTTTCATTTGGTTATGACTGATTTTATGGTGCATCGATATAAGCCTGAGCAGGTGGAAATAGGGTTAATTCTTACCCAACAAAACATACTGAACGCCCGCAGTGGGGGTGCGAATCAAGTTACCCAGGTAGTAAATCTTGATGCCACTGAGATCGGTGCTGTGAAGGTGAAATGGTGGCCGTCCTTCCAGCGTGATGTTCTCTGATGGCTTCATAGTGATTTTTCGCTGAGCCTGCGCTGAGTCCTTCCAGCAGACCACAGCAGATTGAGCGGCAACCACATGGATGTAATGACCAGGTCGCGAGCCAGCCACAGGCGTTAAATCAATTGACTCGCTGCTCCAATCACATTCACTGGGCGAAGCCTTTGGCCGATCATGAGTCTGCGCGACAAAAGTAGCTGCTGCTTGTTGGATCCGTGGCTCCGCCTGTTGGGGCGTTTGGTTTTGCGCTTTGGTGTCCTGGGCCGTTGCTTCAACTGCAGGCGTTTTTTCTGGGCTTGAAATCCCTGTTATCCCATACCAAGCCAAAACAAGTGTCATGAGTATCAACAGCCATGGCACCGACCGTCTCTTTGGCCTGCTAAATATTTGATGAGAACTGGGATGAAAAGAGGGATGCTGAACATTGGCAGAGATCAGGGGTGGCGCTTCCTCTCGGGCAGTGGAACCAAACTGCCCATCAAAATCAAGTTCAGTGATTTCCTCGCCCAAGGACCTGATCAACTTGCGACCAACGGTGTATTTGATCTCTGGGCTGTAAAAGGTGCTGTCACCACTTTCCTCCAACTGCCTCACTTGTGATGAAGAAATCGAGTGCTTTTTGGCCAGCGTGGTGATCTCCACTCCAGCGGCCAATCGCAACCTTTTCAATTGGTCGGCATGCTCAGGAAGCCAGCACAGCTTGCTCATGATTGCTAAGCCTGGGCGCTAGGACAACTGCACATGGACTTCGTTCACAAGCTGGCGTTGTGGATGTAATGGGGCAGCGTTGATCGGATGCTCTTGAGGGTTTGCCGCTGTTGCCTGATCCAAGTCATCGGCGTTGTTGCTTTGTGCTTGGCAAAAAAGGCCAGTAAAGTCTTGTGATCTTTGCCAGTTTGCGCCACCAAATCTGCCCAACCAATGGACTCAGCGATGTGTTCGTCAATCCAAGCGCAAAGATTGCGCATGTCTGCCTCACTAAGTTGAGAGGTATTGTGAGATCTGTCAAGTTCGCGCATGAATTGTCCCCAAAGTAGTGCGATTATTATTTTTTATTAGAATTAAAGTGTAATGACAAAGGTAAAAAATAATGTTCGGTTTTCACCATGGCCAGTGAAAAGAAAGATATTTCTGGCATTTCATTGCGGAAAAGGCCGGTACAGCAACGATCAAAAATCACGATTGGCGCCTTACAAGAGGCTTTTGTTCGGGTTTTGATTGACCGAGGATATGAAAAAATCACCATCCGCGAGGTCACTGCCGTGGCAGGTGTGGGCATTGGCAGCTTTTACGATTACGCACCCAACCTGAGGGCCTTGGCCGCATCTGTCATTCAAAAGCGATGCTTGGACTCAGTCGTTTTATTGCGCCAATCCTTGGTGGGCAAAGAGGGTCGGCCCTTTTCTGAATTGGCGGACTTGCTGCTGCAAGCCTTGATCAAAGAAGGCTTTGGCCGACCCAAGGAGTGGACGGCATTGCTGTTGCTGGAAAGGCAGGTGTCTTCAGCAGCTGCGCTCAAACAGGTCCATGGGGAGTTTGTGAGCATATGGGCTGAGGCCATACGCATGTCATCAGCCAATGTACCCAGTGCCAAAATTATCGACATGGCCCGAATGGCCCATGCCATCAGCTATGGCTGGTATTCGCACGACTTGTTGTTTTACATGGATGACCCCATCACCAGTCGATCCATGGCCGACATTTCCAAAGCAATCACCCAATTCGTAGAGTCTGCTTCAATTTGAAGGTTGAGATTTGCCGTTTTGGCGGTGTATTCGTCTAGAAACGGGACGGTCATGCTCACAGCTTGTCCGCATCCCGCACCCGCATCTGCTCTTCAGCCCTGCGCATGGCCTGCCTGGCTTAATGTGGCTTCTTTTGTTGGGCTATGCCGTGGGCTTGATCAGCCAGTGCCCGCGTTCACCAAGGTCGGGGTGTAGCTCAGTTCACTCCAGCTTGGCGCCAGACAGCTCAACGGCCCGCTTGAATTTGTCCAGCTCCTTGCGGTGAAACGCAGCGCTGTCGGCCGGGCTGCTGCCCACGGGGGTCACGCCCTGGGCGTCGAGTTGTTGTCGCACTTGGGGGTCGGCCAGGGCTTTGGCCACTTCGGCCGAGATGCGCTGCACCACGGCGGGCGGGGTGCCAGCGGGGGCCATCAGCAAAACCCAAGCCGTGGCATCAAAGCCGGGGATGTACTCGGCCATCGACGGCAAGTCGGGAAATTGGGGCGAGCGTTTGTTAGACGTCACCGCCAAGGGCTTCACATTTCCAGAGCGGATCAAGGGTGCCATCGAGGGCAGCCCCTCAACGGTGACTTGGACGTCCCCGGCCATCATGGCTTGGGTGGCCAGTGCGCCGCCACGGTAGCCCACATGGATCATCTTCAAGCCGGCATCGGCGCTGATCAGCTCCATCACCAGGTGCGAGGTGGTGCCCTGACCCGCGGAGGAATACGCCATTTTGTCGGGTACGGCTTTGGTTGCGGTGACAAATTCGTTGAAGTTTTTGAACGGCTGCTTGAGGCTGGTGGTCAATACTTGAGGAAACGACACCAGCACCGAGACGGGCACAAAGTCCTTCAGCGCGTCGTAGGGCAATTTTTTAAACAACCATGGGTTGATGGCCATGGTTCCGGGCGAACCGAGCAACAGGGTGTAACCGTCGGGTTTGGCGCGCGCGGCATAGTCGGTTCCGATGTTGCCACTGGCCCCGGTTTTGTTGTCTACGGTGACACCTTGTCCTGTATTGGTCGCTATTTTTTGGGCGATCAAGCGGCCCACCACGTCCACCGATGAACCGGCCGAGAAGGGGTTGATGAGCACGACCGGGCGGTTTGGCCAGTCGGTGTTTTGCGAATGGGCTGGCAAGACCAGAGCGATCCAGATGCAACAAGCTGCATTTTTAAGCCCATGCGCCAGGGCGCGGGTCGAGCCAGTTTTGCGTGCATGGGCGGTCATAGGTGGTCCTTTCGGTTCATCGGGGGTGGGGGCATCGTCATGCTGAAGGGTAAACCAAGCAAAAAAAAACATCGGGTGAGCAGCGTGTGAGGCCAAATCGGGTCAGGGTGGGGTGACGCATTTAGAGCTATTTCTAAGGGTGGAGTGTAGAGGCGTCGTTTTAAACGGATCTTCACCGGAAATGAAGTTTTGCAATTTGACCTCTTTTTTAAAAACCTGGGTCATTACACTTGCCCTAAAAGCGCTGTAATAGCGCTAATTTCCAGTAGAAAAAATATATCCATGACCACTCAGTCCTTTGCTTCACAACGTGTTCTTTTGTTGTTTGCGTTGACCATTTTTTGCAGTGCATTTTTGCTGTTTCAAGTCCAGCCCATGATCAGCAAGTTCATCTTGCCTTGGTTTGGCGGCAGTCCTGCGGTTTGGACAACTGCGATGTTGTTCTTTCAATGCGTGTTGTGTGCTGGCTATGTTTATGCGCACTTCCTCACGCGATTGCATTCGCGTCAGTGGCAAGCGGGGATTCATATCGCCTTGCTGGTGGTGGGCGCGCTGCTGGCATTCACCATCCTACCCGGCGCGAGCTGGAAGCCTACCGGCGCGGAGGCACCCGCTTTACATGTGTTGCTCATTTTGGGTGCGAGCGTGGGTGTCCCTTATTTTTGCCTGGCGACCACAGGGCCTTTGGTGCAGCACTGGTTTTCCCACACCGCACAGACCGGCTCGGTATACCGGCTTTATGCCTTGTCCAACATTGGCTCTTTTGCCGCATTGCTGTCCTTCCCGTATATGTTCGAGCCCTGGTTTGACTTGCAGCAAATGAGCCTTTGGTGGGGCTGGGGTTTTGGTTTGTTTGTCTTGCTATGCCTGCCCATTGCCTTGGGATGGGGCCAGCAGGCCAACGAACACCAGGCCGCTGTGTCGGCAAAGGAAACTCGAAATCCGTCAGACGTGACTGGGTGGGTGCGCTTACGCTGGTTCCTCTTGCCGGCGCTGGCTTCGCTGACTTTCATTGCGGCCACCGATCAGGTGGGGCACAACATCGCACCCGAACCCAGTCTGTGGATTGCCACGCTAGGGCTTTATTTGTTGACCTTTGTCCTGACTTTTGACCATCCCCGTTGGTATCGGCCGGCCTGGACCGCTGTGTTGACAATGGTGGCCTTGCTGGTCACCACAGGACGCAAAGAAATCCCCGCCTTGTTCAACATGGAATGGGATTACGGTGTCTCGGAAATGCGCCTGATGCATTTCGCCTTGCTCTTTTTGGTTTGCATGATGTGTCATGGCGAGTTGTATCGGCAACGGCCACGCAACAACCACTACCTGACAGAGTTTTATTTGTGGATGTCGATCGGTGGTGCATTTGGTGGCTTGTTTGTAGCCTTGTTTGCCACCCATTTTTTCAATGAATACCACGAGTGGCCAATCGC
>CAMDLJ010000182.1 GCA_945901665.1 Bordetella parapertussis
AAAAACGCTTTGCTCAGCACCGCTGACACCACCGCCATGGTGTTCATGATTTTCTTGGGGGCGGACATGATGAACGCCACCTTGGCACTGACCGAAATGCCCAAGCTCATTGCCGAATGGGTCACCCACTTGCCCATCCCTGACTTGAGCATCGTCATCATGGTTTTGGTGCTTTACGTGCTGCTAGGTTGTGTAATGGATGAGTTGTCCATGCTGCTGTTGACCATTCCCGTGATCTTCCCGGCCATCATGGGCTTGGACTTGTGGGGACTCAACGCCGAGGGCAAGGCCATTTGGTTTGGCATCTTGGTGCTGATGACGGTGAGCATTGGCATGATCGCGCCACCCATTGGCCTCAATGTGTATGTGGTCAACAGCATGGCCAAAGAAGTGCCCATGTCCGAAACCTACAAAGGGGTGATGCCCTTTTTGGTCTGGGATGCCATTCGCGTGGTGCTGCTGCTGTGTTTCCCGGTGATTTGCCTGGGGTTGGTCAAACTGTTGTTTTGATTTGCTCAGGTCGATGCGGCAGGCCATTTTGGCGACGCCTGTTTCCACCATTGCGAAAATGAATTGCAAATGGGGTCAACCGGCGCAAACAATGAATGAGGTGTTTCACACGCCGCCCATTGGCGTAACCAATGGGCCAGGTGTGGTTCGTCATTGCAGCGCACGCTGCGCGCTTTTTCCAGGGCGGTTTTCAATGCGTTGGCTTCACCGTGCCAACGCAGTGCCGTGAGGTCGGCCATGCGCTGCTCCACAAAATGCCATCGCTTTTCGCTCCATGGCCATTTTTCGTGAAAGTCGGCCACCGAGATACCAATCACCAGGGTTTCTTCGGACAAGTCGGTTGGCAGTGGGCCCAGGCTCCAAGGGTGAACCAACCAAACATCTCGAGCTTCGACCATGGCTGCATCGGGTGCGCAGTGCCGCCAAGGGCTTGGCGGCGCGGAAAACATGGCGGGTTCATTCGCCGCTGGGTGACTGGCCTGACATGGTTTTGGGGCAAGCCATTGATCAGGCGGTTGATGGGCTATTTGCGCCAAAGTTTCGTAAGAGGTATCTATGACACTGCCTGGGCTGTGCCATGGCACAGGTGCATAACGCGCCACATTTTCTGCATTGAACAGGTATGGCTTGGTGCTGCTGGTGCCTGCCACCCATTGCCAGCTGAGGTGATTGCTGGCCAAGTCACCATCGAGCAAGTGGCCATAAAGCCAATCGGCCCCTGCGCGCCAATGGATCTTGCGCAAATGCACCATGTAACTGGCCAACCACATGCGGGCATGGTTGTGCATGCTGCCGCTGTCATAAAGGCCGCGAATGGCCATATCAATGGCGTTCACACCCGTCTGGGCTTGACGAATGTCATCGGGGACAGACCTGCTGTAGTGATGGTCGGGCAATGGGCCGCTGTGCAAGGAAGTGAATATCGCGTCACCCCGGTGCTGCCAAACATGCCTGAAGTACGCACGCCATCCAAGTTCAAAGACAAATTTGTCTTGCTGCTTGAGGTTGTGGCTTTGGGCCACCCCTTCGTAAACTTCACGCAGGCTGACAAAGCCATGTGTGATGTAGGGTGACAAATGCGATACCGCGCCTTCGATGGCATTGCGCGTGCGGGCATATTCGGCAGGGTGCACCGCTTTGATCCGCTCCCATGCCGCCTCAGGCGCGGCAGGATGATTGTTCACGGCTGGATTCACCTGATACCCACCTTGCCGCTCAGAATGTCTTGTGAACCTTGATTGCCTTTGAAGACTGATTTCATGGCGCTGAAGGGCGTGGCTGGACTGCAAGGTCTTGGTCAGGCCCTTGAAACGCATTCTCTCGGGCGGTCAGCACCAAGGTGTCTCGGTGGGCAGTGTGTTCCAGGGGCTGTATCGGGGTGCTTTCGTGGATCACCCGCGCATCGTCCAACAACAGCACCGACCAAGGCTGTTGGAGCGTGAAGCGCTCGCCTTGCGGCCCATGGGCATCAAAAACCCGCGTTTCTCCACCAATGATGTTTTGCCGATGCAGTAAAAAAACAGCGACAAAATCCACCCCGTCCCGGTGTGCACCTTCAGGTGTGGGGCGGCCAATGCCTTGGCTGCAGTCGATGCGAAATGGATGGGCTTCGATGCACCAGTGCGCTTGGGGTTTGTGGCGCCATTGGCTGCAACTGCGGGCAAATGCCGTCAACAGTTGGGTCCACACAGGCAAATTCACCATGTCTGGGCTGATGGGCTCGAACATTCGATGCATGCCGCCATGCAAAGCGTTGTAGTCCAGCGATTGCCAATGCGCGCGGTGCGGCGTTTGGGTCAGGTTGTCATTCTGAAATTCAAAGCAACTGTGCCGTCTGCGTCGATAGCTGCCACCATCTTTGAGGTGTGCATCCAAGGGCATGTGGTCCCAAAACGGCAAAAGGGCGTTGAACTCACTGAGCTGGCACCCCGCCCACAGCGATACGGCTGAAGGGTTGAGAATTGCATAAGCTTTGTGCGCCATGGCGTGGGAGAGTGCATCGAGCGGTATATCTTGGGGTTCAGGCCAAGTCGATGTCAACGCATTGGAAGCGGCCACTGGTTTGAGGCCTGTCATTGGGAAAGGCTCGCCAAATCGATGCCTTCGTGTTGGGCCACCATTTCCAAGGCAGATTCAAACAGTGCGCGCGCAGAGCCAGACACGGAGCTGAGGTAGGCGTGTATGTGCGCATCTTCACTGGATTTGTTCAAGCAGTCGTGGCTGTATTGCTCAAAGCTGGCCAATTGGGCGATGATTTCCGCCACATGGCGCGGGCATTCGCACAGCACATTGGTGGAAATACCCGATACCCGCATCAGCGTCATGTCGTTGAATTTGCGCGGGGGTATCAAGGTTCCAGAACTGGCGCCAACGGCACTTTGCGCCGGGTCCATCAGCAGGACTGCGTTGACCAAATCTGCCAACTCAGCATCGCTGATGGGGTCTCTGCGCACAATCATTCCACAGCGTTTCATGGCCTCAATGATGGGCTCTTGCCCAAAGCTGTACAACACAATCACCTGAAAAGCACCGTGGGTTTCCGCCAAGCGGTGGATGTCAACTTGCACGCCTGCGTGCAATGAGTTGCACTGGATGAGCAGAATTTGCGGCTTGTGCTGGCCAGTGCTCTCCAGCGCTTGGCCGATGTTGCTGTAAATATCGGTGACCTGGATGGCGTGGTGTTGAAAGCCCAGGGTGAATTTCTTCGACTCAATGCGGCTTGCCAGCGTCAGTCCCACCACGGCCATGGACACCGTGCCCCCATGGTTCTCAGCGGGCTGTTTTCTTTGGTTGGCCGACTGTTGCTTTTGCACCAAGTCATTCAGGTCTGTGCATGAAAGAGGGGCCACACTGGAGATGCTGTGGCCATTTTCAGTGAGCCTTTTCAGCAGCGTTGCCTTTAAAACATCGTCGTCGCTGTAGAGGCGATGTTTGCCTTCAGTTTTGTGCGGGGTGAAGCAGTCATACCTGGACTCCCAGATGCGCAAATTGGGTGCGGGTACGCCGCTCAGGCTGGACACGGCGCCAATCTTGTGGTGGCAGGAGGGGGAGGTTTTCATGGGAAAAATCTTTATTTGAATAGATATTGAATAGATAAAATGCTTTATTTTCCAAAGATTGTATAGATAAATTTGAATTGATGCTAGATTAGAGCTTCTAAAAGTCAACAGGAGCTGAGAATGCTGAATCCCCGTGCTGTACAAGCCTTGAAGATCGTCGCGCTGATTGCCAGTTCAAACCCGTGTCAAGCCGTCAACTCCAAGCAGTTATCGCTGGAATTGGGTTTGTCCATTTCCTACATCGAGAATTTGCTCAAAAACCTCAAGAAAAATGAATTGGTGATTGCCAACCGCGGGCCAGGCGGGGGGTATCTTCTACAAAAATGTGTGGATGAAATTTCGGTGTGGGACGTTGTCAGTTGCTTTGAGCCAGAAGACGAACCGAGCGCTGAAATCCGCACGCGTGAATATGCCAGCAGTCAAGCCCTGTGCCAAGAGTTGCATCAAATCAAGCAACATTTTTTGCAGAACTACCCCATCACCGACATTGCTAAAAATTCCCCTCGCATCGAGAAAAAATCCATGGTGCGGCAACTCTCGAGCCACTTCAAGCCCCTGGCAACCCGCTTGACCCCCAAAGCGCCCAACTCGGTTTTTGACTTGCCCAATTTCATGCATCTGCGCGCCGCCTGATGGGGATGGCCCCATGAAAATCACTTACATGCTGGTCAATCGCTCGGGAAAAGGGCGCCGCATCCCAGCGGGAGATGCGTGGCAGTGGATACACCATGTGGAAGATGCACCACAAATGAAGGCGGTATTTTTGAAGCTCAAGAAAAGAATTCGCGAAGATAGACTCAGCTTGGCAAATCTGCACATCGAGCAACGGCTGTCCTCTGAAGACTTCTTGGAGTTGGCCACCTTTGAATACAAAGGCCCAGTGATTTACGACGAATCGATATCCCCGAAAAGAATCATTTTTGTGCACGAAGAATCTGTTGACGAACACTTGACCGAGACCCATTGACATGTCGATTGAAAAAAATTGCACCAATGTGCTCTACGACGGTTCTTGCCCCATGTGCTCGCTGGAGATCAAGCAATACCAAAAAATCACGCCAGACTCACCCATCCATTGGGTGGATGTCTCAAGCCCTGAATTCATTGCGCCATTGGGCCAGACCCAGGCGTCTTTGATGCAAAGATTTCATGTGGTTCAACCCAATGGCGAACTGATCTCTGGCGCAGCGGCTTTTGTTTCAGTCTGGGAGAAATTGCCCAAATTTCGCTACCTGGCTGCTTTGTCGAAACTGCCTGGAATGTTGAACATCATGGAATTTGGATACGTCAACTTCCTGAAAATTCGCCCTCAAGTACAAGCCTTTTTGTCCAAAAAATAAACTTTTTTTTAACCGCTATCGCCAGCATCGCTGGTTTTTCAAAAGGAAATGATATGAAATCCCCTTCAAAATCCGATCAAAATTCGCGTCGCATTTTCATGATCAAAGCCGCTTCTGCCGGCATCACTTTGGGTGTGGCCGCAAGTGTGAGCGCGCAGAGCATGCTTTCAGAATCTGACGCCCAGGCAGTCGCCTTGAGCTACAAAGCTGATGCAAGCAAGGTTGACAAAGCCAAGCAGCCAAAATATGCCGCAGGTCAGTTGTGCTCGAACTGTGCTTTATTCCAAGCGCCTGCGGGTGCGGCCGCAGGCGGCTGTCCTCTTTTTGCGGGTAAACAAGTTGCCGCCAAAGGCTGGTGCTCTGCTTACGCCAAAAAAGCGTGAAAATTTCTTGATTAAAAATCAACCTATTCAATCGAAAGACACCTCAAATGTTAATCCAAAGACTACCTGCTGGTTTTAATTTAAAAAGATATTGGCAACAGTTACCCGACTTAAGCCTTAGCCACATTTTGCTGAGAATACCCTTGTCTTTATTGTTTATAAATCAGGGGCTCAGCAAATTCCCTTTCGATCCTGCTGTCGGAGAAGGAATGGGCATACCTGCTCTGGTTTGGTGGTTTGTCTGTTATGGCGAGGTCGCTGCTGGGCTGGGACTCTTGGCTGGTGGATTGGGAACAATTCCAAAAATACGAGACATCGCTTTTCTGGCTGT
>CAMDLJ010000183.1 GCA_945901665.1 Bordetella parapertussis
GGTCGCGCATGGCTGTTCGCGGGCCATGGCAGCCAAATGCCCAAGGTGGGCGACTTCATCACGGTTTCCTTGTCGGGCCAGCCGGTGCTGTTGTTGCGCGATGCGCAAGGGGACATCCAGGCGTTCTTCAACCGCTGCGCGCACAAAGGTACCCAGCTCTACACCCAAGCGCAAGGAAATGTGGGCAAGATGTTGCGTTGCCCCTACCACGCTTGGTCTTTTCGCTTGGATGGCCAGCCCTTGGCCAAGCCCCTCAAAGACGGTTATGTGGGTACCGGTTTGGATGCCAGCCCCAATGGGCAAGGTCTCACACGCTTGGCCGGTGTGCAGGTTTACCGCGAATTTGTCTTTGTTCGTTTGAGCCCTGAGGGCCTGGGCTTTGAGGCTTACTTTGGCGACGCTTTGCGCGCCATTGACAACATGGTCGAGCGCTCGCCGGTGGGTCGATTGGAAGTCGCCGGCGGGGTGTTGCGCAACACCATGACTTGCAACTGGAAGATGTACTTGGAGAACATCAACGACACCGTGCACCCGGTGTCAGCCCATGAATCGGCCAGCAGTGTGGCGCGTCAAATGTGGCAGCAGCAGCCCAGCGGTGCACCCATGCCCATGGCCATGGAGCAAATCTTGCCGTTTGCCAATGGCTACGATTATTTCGACCAGATGGGTGCGCGCATCCACCCCCAGGGCCACAGCCTGTTGGGCGTGAACTTCAGCATCCATTCGGCCTATGCCGTGCCCGCCGATTACCAAGCCGCACTGGAGGCCCGCTGGGGCGCTGAGCGCACCCAAGAGGTGTTGCAACGCTCACCCCAAAATGCGGTGCTTTACCCGAGTATTGCGCTCAAGGGTTCGCCGCTCTCGATGCGTGTCATTCGACCGTTGGCGGTGAACCGCACGTTGGTTGAAGCCTGGAGTTTCCGTGCGGTGGGCGCGCCAGACGTCCTGCTCGAACGTGCCATGACCTACAACCGCCTTGTCTTTTCGCCCATGTCGGTGGTGGCCCACGACGATGTGCATTTGTTTGAAAGCATTCAACAAGGCCTGCAGGCCCAAGCACAACCTTGGGTGAGTTTGCACCGCAACCACGTGGACGGGGAGCATGCCCAGGGCAGTGCCGACACCAACAGCGCCAACGAATGGCTGATGCGCAACCAATACCGTGCGTGGGCCCGTGCCATGGCCCAACCACTGGCTTCGGAGTTGGCATGAGCGCCACAGATGTCCAAGCCGTGCAAGACTTTGTCCTGGCCGAAGCGCGCTTGCTCAACCAAGCCCGCTACCAGGACTGGTTGGCAATGTTTGCTTCAGATGGCCGCTACTGGGTGCCCTTGGGTGGCGACGCCCAAAGCGAGACAGACACCCACAACGCCTTGGCCGATGAAGATCGCTTGCTGCTCACATTGCGGGTCGAACGCTTGGCGGCCGGGCGTGCCCATTCACAGCAACCCGCCAGCCGCAGCGCCCATGTGCTGCAACTGCCGCAGGTCGATGTGTGCAACGACCACCATGCCGAGGTGTACACACCGTTCACTTATGTGGAAAGCCGTGGCGAACAACAAATTTGGCTGGCCGGGCAGTGGTGCCATCGTTTGTGCCGCGAACAAGGCGCTTGGCGCATTGCGCTCAAGCGGGTCAATTTGCTCAATGCCGGTGCCGCGCACCCGGCGATTCAACTCTTTCCCTGATACTTTCATGCACCATTTGCATTTCATACCCACCGGAGATTGCCACCATGGCTGAACGTTCATTTGTGCAAGAGGTGCAAAAGCTGCGCCTAGGGGCGGGCGAAGAATTTGTTGGCGAAGGCATCTTGGCCGTCACCAAGGCCTTGCTCGAGTCCGGGGTGTCGTATGTGGCTGGTTACCAAGGCGCGCCCATATCGCATCTGATGGACGTGCTTGCCGACGCCCAAGACATTTTGCAAGAGCATGGCATTCGGTTTGAAAACAGCGCCAGCGAGGCCACGGCTGCGGCCACCTTGGCCGCGTCGGTCAATTACCCCTTGCGCGGCGCGGTCACCTTCAAGGCCACGGTGGGTACCAATGTGGCCTCCGACGCCTTGGCCAATTTGGCCTCGGGTGGTGTGACCGGTGGCGCTTTGATTGTGGTGGGCGAGGACTACGGCGAGGGCTCCTCCATCATGCAAGAGCGCAGCCATGCGTTTGCCATGAAGTCACAAATTTGGTTGCTCGACCCGCGGCCGAATTTGCCCAGCATGGTCAAGGCCGTCAAAATGGGTTTTGAGTTGTCCGAGGCCAGCCACACCCCGGTGATGTTGCAGCTGCGCATCCGCGCCTGCCATGTGCATGGGCGTTTCACCGCCAGCGACAACCTGCGCGCCCCGTTTTCGCTGCACGAAGCCATGGAGCAGCCGCACCGCGATGTCAGCCGCATTGTGTTGCCACCCGCGAGTTTTGTGCATGAGCAAGAAAAACTCACCCAGCGCTGGCCCGCTGCGGTGGCATTCATCGAAAAAAACCAACTGAATGAATTTTTCGAAGGCGACCTTCAAGACGTGGGCATCGTGGTGCAAGGTGGCAATTACAACGCCTTGGTGCGGGTGCTGGAGCGCATGGGTTTGGCCGATGTGTATGGCCGCAGCCGGGTCCCCTTGTATGTGATGAACGTCGCCTACCCCGTGGTCGATGCCGAAGTGTTGCGCTTTTGCCAGGGCAAGCGCGCGGTCTTGCTGGTGGAAGAAGGCCAACCCAATTTTGTCGAACAAAACATTGCCACGGTGCTGCGCCAAGCGGGGTGCCCGGCGGTGCTGCACGGCAAAGACCTGCTCCCACCAGCGGGCGAATACACCTTGCACGAGGTGCTCAAAGGGGTGCGGGCTTTTGCCCAGTTGTACGGCTTGTTGGACGCGGTCCAAGCGCCCAGCGGCACGGGTTTGGCGTTGACGAAGTCAGCGCCCCTTCCCAGCGCACCCACGCCGGCCAAGGTCCATAAAGTGATTGCGCTCAAGCCCTTGAGCCAAGTGGTGCAACCGCGCCCGCCCGGTTTTTGCACCGGCTGCCCTGAGCGCCCGATTTTTGCGGCCATGAAGTTGGTCGAAAAAGAATTGGGCCCACACCATGTCAGCGCTGACATTGGCTGCCATTTGTTCTCCATCCTGCCGCCTTTTCACATTGGCAACACCACCATGGGCTATGGCTTGGGCACCGCTGGCGCTTCAGCCATGAACGTGCCAGCGGGCAAGAAGGCCATCTCCATCATGGGCGATGGTGGGTTTTGGCACAACGGCCTGACCAGCGGCATTGCCAATGCGGTGTTCAATCGCAGCAACAACCTGACCATCGTGGTTGACAACAGCTACACCTCGGCCACCGGCGGGCAAGACGTGCTCTCGTCCAAGGCCCTCAACCCCACCCGCAGCACCGGTCACCTGATCGAGAAAGCAGTGCGCGGGGTCGGCGTGGAATGGGTGCGCACTTTCAAGCGCACCTATGACGTGGCAGGGATGCGTGATGCATTGAAAGAGGCTTTGACCAGCACCCACGCAGGCCCCAAGGTCTTGGTGGCCCAGTCGGAGTGCATGCTCAACCGCCAGCGGCGCGAAAAACCGCAGGTGCGCGCCCAACTGGCTGCGGGCAAACGGGTGGTGCGCGAGCGTTTCGGGGTCGATGCAGACACCTGCACCGGGGACCGTGCGTGCATCCGCATTTCAGGATGCCCTTCTTTGTCGATCAAACCCAACCCCGACCCTTTGCGCACCGACCCGGTCACCACCGTGCTCGACAGCTGTGTCGGCTGCGGCATGTGTGGCGAGGTGTCCCATGCGGCGGTGCTGTGCCCCTCCTTTTACAAAGCCCAAATCGTCAGCCACTCCTCGGCCTGGGAGCGCTGGTGGGACGGCTTGCGCTCGAGTATGGTGGCTGGCTTGCAGCGCCGTCGTGCTCAAAAATTGGCGCAATGGGCTTTCTGATGGCCTTGGACACATCGCCCCAACCCATCAAGATCGCCATCCTCGCCATGGGCGGCGAGGGCGGTGGTGTGCTGGCCGACTGGATCGTGGACTTGGCCGAGAACGCCGGCCATTGGGCGCAAACCACCTCGGTGCCCGGCGTGGCCCAGCGCACCGGCGCGACCATTTATTACGTGGAGTTGTTTCCCAAGGCGGTCCCGGGCGCGCCAGGTTTGGAACCCGTCTTGGCCTTGATGCCCTTGCCTGGGGACGTGGACATTGTGTTGGCCTCTGAGTTGATGGAGGCTGGCCGGGCCGTTCAGCGTGGCTTGGTCACCAGCGACAGAACCACCCTGATTGCATCGACCCACCGGGTTTACTCCATCACCGAAAAATCAGCCTTGGGCGATGGCCGCGTGGACCCGGATCAACTCTTGGCCCATGCCCAGTCCGCTGCCCAACGTTTGGTGTGTTTTGACATGGCCGCTTTGGCAGAGCAAGAGGGCAGCGTCATCAGCGCGGTGTTGTTCGGTGCGCTGGCGGGGGTGGGGCTGTTGCCGTTCTCCCGCGACCAGTTTGAGGCCACCATCGAGCGCGCTGGCTTGGGCGTGAAAAGCAGCTTGCGCGCCTTTGCCCAAGGCCTGGCCCGAGCGCAAATCCCCGTCGTGGACACGCCAGCCCCCCCCGTGCCAGCCGAAATGGTCAAGCCCGTGCCCCAAGACCCAGTCATGCGCGAATGTGTGGATCAGGTGTGGGCGATGTTGGCCGAGCCGGCCCGGTCCTTGGCCATCGAAGGGGTGCGGCGCATGGCCGATTACCAAGACCCTGCCTATGCGCAACTGTATGTGGCCCGTTTGCGCCGGGTGCATGGGCTGCTGGCCCATGACCCGCTGGATTTGATGGCCGCCTTGGCGCGCCATTTGGCCTTGTGGATGTCGTATGAAGACACGGTGCGCGTGGCCGACCTCAAAACCCGGGGCACCCGGTTTTCCCGTGTGCGCGAAGAGGTCCATGCCCAAGCCGATCAGTTGTTGCGCATCAACGAATACATGCACCCCCGTTTTCAAGAGGTGTGCGAAACCCTGCCTGCGGGCCTGGGTGCATGGCTGTGGGCTTCGCCCACATGCCGGCGCTGGGGAGAGCGCTGGCTCAGCCATGGCCGTGTGGTGCAAACCAATTCTTTGGGCGGATTTTTCCTTTTGTATGCGGTCTCGGCCTTCAAGCCCTGGCGGCGTGGAACGCTGCGCTACCGACTGGAAAACCAGCGCATCGAACAGTGGCTGGCTTTGGTCTGCCAATGGGCGCCGACCCATCCCGCCTTGGCCCTGGAAACCGTGTGGTGCCAGCGTTTGATCAAAGGCTACAGCGATACGCATGCGCGCGGCCACCAACACCATGACCGCTTGTTGGCCTTGGTGGCGCAGCACGGGGCCTTGTTGAGCGCCGAGCAACTGCGCGCTTTGCGCGAAGCGGCTTTGGCCGACGAACACGGCAAGGCTTTTCAAAGTACCTTGGCCGCCCAGGGTTGGACTTGACAGGCTGACAGGTACCCCATGCCCAACGCCACATCACCCATCGACACCAGCCCTTGGTTGCGCGGCTGTGAGGTCCACCGCGACGCCTTCATCGACCCGGGCGTGTTTGCGCTGGAGATGCAAACCGTGTTCAGCCACACCTGGGTGTTTGTGGGCCATGGCAGCCAAAT
>CAMDLJ010000184.1 GCA_945901665.1 Bordetella parapertussis
GCACCCAGCACCACCAAGTCGTCACCGGCTTGCGGGGCTTGCAGGTCTTGGCGGCGGCGCACGCTGAGGTAGTCGGGTTGCCAGCCACGCTGGCTTAAGGAGTCCATGGCTTGGGCTTGCAGCAGCGGCAATTGGGCGGGCAGGGCAGCGCCAGCGGTCAAAGCGTCTTGGCCCAATTGGCGCAGCGCCTGGGACAGTTGCACCGCCTGCGCACGTTCTGGCGCGCTCAGGTAGCCGTTGCGCGAACTCAGCGCCAAGCCGTCGGGGGCGCGGCAGGTGTCCACGCCGCTGATGTCGATGGGCAGGGCAAACTGGCGCACCATTTGGCGAATCACCATCAGTTGTTGGTAGTCCTTCTTGCCAAATACCGCCACGCCTTTGGCTTTGCCGGCAAACACGGCCGTGAAAAGCTTCATGACCACGGTGCTCACGCCCGTGAAAAACCCGGGGCGAAACTGACCTTCCAAGATGTCGGCCAACACCGGGTCGGGCTGCACTTTGAAAGTTTGGGGCTGCGGGTACAACTCGGCCTCATCGGGCGCGAACAGCAGGTCGCAGCCCTCGGCCTCGAGTTGGGCGCAGTCACCGACCCAGGTGCGGGGGTAGCTGTCAAAGTCTTCGTGCGGTAAAAACTGCAAGCGGTTGACAAAGATGCTCGCCACGCTCAGGTCGCCCAGGGTTTTGGCTTGGCGCAGCAAGGTCAAATGGCCTTCGTGCAAATTGCCCATGGTGGGCACAAAGGCCGGGCAATGGGCTTGGCGCAGGTGCTGGCGCAGTTCTTCGATGGTTCGGACAATGTGCATGGTGTAGAAATAGATCAAACAGCGCCAGGGGTGGCCAGCATTACCAAGCGTGCAGCGCGTTGTCTGGGAAGCTACCGTTTTTGACCGCTGCCACATACGCGGCCATGGCCGCTTGGACACTGTCGGCGCCGGTCATGAAGTTGCGTACAAATTTCGGGTTTTTGCCCAGGTTGATGCCCAGCATGTCGTGCATCACCAGCACTTGCCCCGCGGTGCCGTGGCCAGCGCCAATGCCAATGGTGTGGCAGCGCGGCAGGGCTTGGGTGAGGGTGCTGGACAAGGCGGCAGGCACCATCTCCAGCACCAACATGCTGGCCCCGGCGTCTTGCAAGGCTACGGCTTCTCTGTGCAGTTGGGCCGCAGCCTCGGGCTCGCGCCCTTGTACCCGGTAGCCGCCCAGAGCATGCACCGTTTGCGGGGTCAGGCCCAGGTGGGCGCACACGGGGATGCCACGCTCGACCAAAAAACGCACGGTCTCGGTGGTCCAGCCACCGCCTTCCAACTTGACCATGTGGGCCCCGGCTTGCATCAGCACCAAGGCGCTGCGCAGGGCTTGTTCGCGTGACTCGTGGTAACTGCCAAACGGCAGGTCGCCAATCACCCAGGACGTGCCCTGCACCCGGCGCAGCCCGCGCACCACGCTTTCGGTGTGGTAGCGCATGGTCTCCAGGCTCACACCGGCGGTGCTGGGCAAACCTTGGCACACCATGCCCAGCGAGTCGCCGACCAAGATGCATTCCACCCCCGCTGCATCGGCCACGGCGGCAAAGGTGGCATCGTAAGCGGTGAGCATGGTGATCTTGTCGCCCCGCGCGCGCATGTCGTTCAAGCGCGGCAGGCTGATCGGCTTGCGCGTGGGCAAGTCGGACGCGGTTGGCAATGTGCCGTAAGGGGTGGCAGCGTGGGCAGCGGTCATGGTGGGGCCTCAGTGAGGCAGAAATTATGCAGGGGTATAACTCAACCGCACATAGATAGGGGCATAGACCTCAGCTTGCGTGACTTCGATCAAGGTTTCCTTGGCCAACTCCAACACCGCGATAAAGGTCACCACCAATACGGATACGCCTTTGTGGGCATCAAACAGGTCGCTAAATTCAACAAATTTGCGACCTTGGAGTTTTTTCAAAACCATGCTCATGTGTTCGCGCACGCTGAGTTCTTCTTGCGCGATCTTGTGGTGCTCGACCAAGCGGGCGCGGCGCACGATGTCTGCCCAAGCTTGGCGCAAGTCCACCACATCCACTTCTGGGAAACGCGGTTGCAGCGATTGTTCGATGTAGACCTGGGCGCGCAAAAAATCTCGGCCAAACTGGGGCAGCTCGTTGAGGCGGGCCGCGGCCAACTTCATTTGCTCGTACTCGAGCAGGCGGCGCACCAACTCGGCACGCGGGTCTTCGGCCTCTTCGCCCTCGGCCACCTTCTTGGGCGGCAGCAGCATGCGCGACTTGATCTCGATCAACATGGCCGCCATCAGCAAGTACTCGGCAGCTAACTCCAGGTTGTGGGTGCGGATCTCGTCCACATAGGTCAGGTACTGGCGGGTCAGGGCCGCCATGGGGATGTCGAGGATATTGAAGTTTTGCTTGCGAATCAGGTACAGCAGCAGGTCCAGCGGCCCCTCGAAGGCCTCCAAAAAGACCTCCAAAGCATCTGGCGGAATGTAGAGATCGGTGGGCAGTTTGAACAGCGGTTCGCCATACAAGCGAGCCACAGCAATGTGGTCCACCACCTGGGGCATGGCCGCCAGGGAGGGGGCGTGCTCAGAGGTCAAATCAAAGCCAGTGGTGGCGCTGGCTTGGGGCGGGTCGCCCAGCAAGTCCGTGTCTGCCGGGCCGGGTGCGGCGTTGTCGCTCACGCTTGGGGGTGATAGACGTAAGGTTTTTGGGCCACCCGGGCGGCGGCAAATTCGGCCGAGGTTTGGCGGTCAATTTTTTTGTCCCACAACAAGGCGCGGCCTTGGCGCTGCTCGGCCTCCAAGCTGGGCTTGGCGGTTTTGAGTTGGGTGATGAACTGAGTCACATCCGACTGGTAATCTGGGCGGCGAAAAATTGACATGGGGAAATCCTTTCGGGCATTTTACCGACCGCCTGCGTCCACCCCCAGCGCCATCTGGGGGATGCCATTTGGCTTGATCTGTGGCATTGGTTGGGCGAGCTCCAGAGCGCGTGGGTGATGAGGAAGAGGCAGAGAGGCAGAGAGGCAGAGAGGCAGAGAGGCAGAGAGGGAGGGGGTCGGCCTTGTATCAAGCCAGGGTCACAGGCCGGGCTTGGGCCAGGCCGGTGGCCAAATCGGGGGCCAGCGCGCCACTGCCCAGCAAATTGAGCAAGCCGCAGCGGCGCGCCATGTCCATGGGCTGGTGGTCCAGTCCGCACAGCACCAGGTGTACCCCTTTGGCGGTGCACAAGCGCGCCAGGGCCAGCATGGCGTCAGCCCCAGACGAGTCCATGTAGATCAGGTTTTTCAAGTCCAGCACCAGGGCTTGGCTGGGCAAATCGTCTTCCATGGCCTCGATCAAGCGCACCGCCCCAAAAAACAAAGCCCCGTGCAGCCTGTGAGCGCGCACTTGCGATTCATGGATTGCCAGATCAGGCGGGATGGGCACGGCTTCGGCCCGGGTCAGGCTGGAGATGCGGTAGATAAAGGTCAGTCCCGCAGCAAACAAACCCACCTCCACCGCCACCGTGAGGTCCAGCACCACGGTCAGCACAAACACCGCCAGCAAGGTCACGCGGTAGGGCAGGCGAAATTGCCGCAGTTGCCCAAAGGCACGCCAATCGCCCATGTTCCAGGCGACAAACATCAAAATCGCCGACAGTGCGGCCAAGGGCACGTGGTAGGCCAAGGGTGCGGCCACCCCAATCACCAACAACAAAGTCAAGGCATGCACCATGCCCGCCACGGGGCTGGTGGCGCCGCTTTTGGCGTTGGTGACGGTGCGGGCAATGGTGCCGGTGGCGGGCATGCCCCCAAAAAACGGGGTGACAAAGTTGGCCACGCCTTGGGCCATCAGCTCTTGGTTGGGGTTGTGTCGGTCGCCGATCATGCCGTCGGCTACACGGGCGCACAGCAGCGATTCAATCGCCCCGAGCAAAGCCAGGGTGAGGGTGGGCATGGTCAAAGCCTGGGCGCTGGCCCAACTGAACTCGGGCCACACCAAACTGGGCAGCTCTGAGGGTATGCCGCCAAAGCGGCTGCCAATCGTCTCCACGTTCCAGCCCAGCCAGGAGGTGATGGCGGTGGCCAGCACCAGCACCACGATGGAGCCGGGCAAACTGGCCACCCCGCGCACCCAAGCCGAAGGCGCGTGGGCCATGCGACGCCCCCAGGCTTGCCAGCCCAGCAGCACCAGTACACCCGCGCTGGCCAGGCCCAATGCCCAGGGGTTGAAGTCCCCCCAGTGGTGGCCCAGGGTTTGCAAAATGCCCCAAAAGTCGGCCGGCATATTGGCCACATTCAGCCCTAAAAAATCTTTGATTTGCGACAGCGCCACCAACACCGCAATGCCATTGGTGAAACCAATCACCACGGCCACGGGGATGAAGCGGATCAGGTTGCCCAGCTTGAGCAGGCCCATGGCAAACAACAGAACACCCGACATCGCGGTGGCCAAAATCAGGTTGGCCACGCCATGGCGCTCAACGATGCCGTAGACGATGACGATGAAGGCCCCTGCTGGCCCGCCAATTTGCACCCGGCTGCCGCCCAACAGCGAAACCAAAAAACCCGCAATGATGGCGGTGAACAAACCTGCTTGCGGGCTCAAACCGGAAGCAATGGCAAAGGCCATGGCCAGGGGCAAGGCCACCACGCCCACGGTCATGCCCGCGCCCACATCTTTGAAAAACCGCTCCGAGGTGTAGTCTTGGAGCGCGTCGAAAAGCTTGGGTCTGAAAAACATCAAACCACTATATACCTGTGGTGGGAGTTGCCTTTTGATGCAGCTTAAAGCGGCGTCAAATTCTCACGGACTGTTTTTGCAACCCAGGCAGCGCGTCAAGGGCAACAGCGCCAAAGCGAATGCATGGGGGTGTGCCTTCTGGGGGACCAATATGTGGTTGCGCAGGGCCGAACCCATTGCAAGCCATGCCAAAGCCCCCAGCATCAATGGATGCGCATGCCCGGCGTGGCACCCGGCCAAGGGTGCAGCACATGGATGCCAGGTTGGGCTTTTTCGTCCGCATGACTGGCGGCCAAGACCATGCCCTCAGACACGCCGAACTTCATTTTGCGCGGCGCCAAATTGGCCACCATCACGGTGAGCTTGCCCACCAAGTCGGTGGGTTGGTACATGCTGGCGATGCCGCTAAAGACATTGCGGGTGCGGCCTTCGCCCACGTCCAGCGTCAAGCGCAAAAGCTTGGTGCTGCCCTCCACCGCTTCGCAGTTGACGATCAAGGCGATGCGCAAATCGATCTTGGCAAAGTCATCGATGGAGATGGTCTCGGCACTCGGCTCGCCGCCGGGGATGGATAAATGGGGGTCAGATTCCAATTTATCTGCTTCAAACAAAGCCTCCAGCACCTTGGGGTCCACGCGCTGCATCAGGTGTTGGTAGCTGCCAATCGTGTGCCCTGCGCCCATGCGTTGATCACGCTGCGCAAACTGCAAAGGCGCGATGTTCAAAAACGCTTCCACTTGGGCGGCCAAGGCCGGCAGCACGGGCTTCAAGGCCAGGCTGAGCAATCGGAATGCCTCGATGCAGGTGCTGCACACATCTTGCAAGCGGGCGTCTTGGCCTTCTAGTTTGGCCAACTCCCAAGGCTTGTTGGCGTC
>CAMDLJ010000185.1 GCA_945901665.1 Bordetella parapertussis
TGCTGGTGATGGGCGGCTTCAAGTTGGGCATCACCAGGGCACGCGCAAATTGCGCAGCGGTGTGGGCCACCACGGCTTGCAAGGCCGCGCCGTCGCGCAAATGCACATGCCAGTCGTCGGGTTGGGTGAGGGTCAGGGTGTCGGAAGTAAAAGGGTTGGCGTTCATGCCCGCATTGTCCCATCGGCGCGGACCAACCGAAACCCGCGCCCGCTCATCAAGGTCTGCAACCGCCAAGACCTGCCATGGCAATGGCTCCGTTGTGGCCGCGGTTTGCCGTGCGCAGGCATGGGTTTGGCAGAGCCCTCAGGCGTCGATTGGCGCTTGCGCGGCCAAATTGGCCTTGCGCTGCAAAAAGCCCCACAGGGCATGGGCGGCGGTTTTGGGGGTGGTGGCGTTGGCGCGGGCCGGCTTGACCCGGTAGGCGCGCAGCAGCATGGCTTGGTCAGGGTGCGGCCACAGGTGCGAGGTGGCGCGCACCAGCAACTGCTCGCGCAGTTCTTTGGCCACCGCGCTGTGCGGTAAAAAGGCCAAGCCGTGCCCCGCCAAGGCCATGGCTTTCAGGCCTTCGGCCATGTCGGTTTCATACACCCGGTCCAGGTGGATGGGCACCGGTGCGCTTTTGAGGATCAGGTCAACGATGCGGCCCAAATACGCCCCGGGTGCATAACCCAAGTAGGGCACATGGGCAGTGGCGCTGCCAGGCAACTGGAACATCGGTTGGCCATCGGCACGCGGCTTGGCGTAAGGGCCCATGACCTCTTGGCCCAGCTCCACCATTTCGTAGCGGTCGGCATCCAACTCGATGGGTTGCGAGGGGTGGTAGTAAGAGATCAACACATCGCAGCTGCCCTCGATGAGGTGCAGCACCGCGTCATGCACATTGAGCGCGATCAAGCGGCTTTTGATTGGCCCAAAGTCCTCGCGCAGGCTCGACACCCAGGCCGGAAAAAAGGTGAACGCCAGCGTGTGCGGGACGGCAAAGGCAATCACGTCTTGGCCGGCTGAGGCCTGGGCGCGCAGCATGGCGCGGGTGCTGTTCAAAAACTGCAGCATGTCCAGCGCCTGCGCATACAAGGTCTCGCCGGCCGCGGTCAAGCGCGTGGGGTAGGAGGAGCGGTCCACCAGGTCAGAACCCGCCCAGGCCTCCAGCGACTGGATGCGGCGCGAAAACGCCGGCTGGGTAACGTGGCGCAGCTGCGCCGAGCGGCTGAAGCTGCGCGTCTCCGCCAGGCTGACAAAGTCTTCCAACCACTTGGTCTCCATCAGGTCGCTCCGGGCCTCATGCGCTGCGGCCTTCTTGCACCGCATGGCAAGCCACTTGCACGCCGTCGATGGCTTGCAAGGCCGGGCGCTCGCTGCGGCAGCGCGCATCGGCCAAAGGGCAGCGCGGGTGAAAGCTGCAGCCCGTGGGCGGTTGCAAGGGGTTGGGCACCTCGCCTTGCACCGGTGTGCGCTCGCGACCGTGGTCGCGCATGCGCGGGATGGCGTCGATCAGCATGCGGGTGTAGGGGTGGCGCGGCTGCTCAAACAAGCGCCGCGTGGGCGCGACCTCGACCAAGCGGCCCAGGTACATCACCCCCACTTGGTCGCTGACATGGCGCACCACGGCCAAGTTGTGCGAAATGAACAAATAGGTCAGCCCCCGCGCGCGCTGCAAATCGCCCATGAGGTTGAGCACCTGGGCTTGCACGCTCACATCCAGCGCCGAGGTGGGCTCATCACACACCAAAAACTCAGGCGCAGTGGCCAAAGCGCGGGCAATCGAGATGCGCTGGCGCTGCCCACCCGAAAACTGGTGCGGGTACTTGCCCAAGTCAGCCGCGCCCAGGCCCACCGATTGCAGCAAGCCCACCACCGCGTCCTGGGCCTGGTCACGGCTGGGCGCGAGACCGTGCTCGAGCAAGGGCTCGGCGACCACATCGCCCACCGTCCAGCGCGGGTTGAGGCTGGCATAGGGATCTTGAAAAATCATTTGGATGCGCCGGCGCAAGGCCAGGGCATCGCGCCCGGCAAACGCGACGTGCGCGTCTTGGCCGTCAAACTGCACCTGGCCCCGGCTGGGTTGGTACAGGCCCACCAACAAACGCGCCACCGTGCTTTTGCCGCAGCCCGACTCGCCCACCAAGGCCATGGTTTTGCCGCGTGGGATGGCAAAGTCAACCCCATCGACCGCGTGCAGCCACTGACGCGGTTGGCGCTCGAGCACGCGGTTGAGCCATGGCGCCGACACGTCAAAGTGGCGCGCCAGGTCGCGCACCTCTACCAGGGGCGACGTGGGTTGCGACCCCGCAGCGTTGGCGCTGTGGTCAGGGTGGCCGGTGAAATGGGCGGTGCCGTTGACCGGCGCGACCCGCACAGGCGGCGCGGACGCAGGCGCTGGGCCTGGCCCAGGGCTTGGGTGGGTGGCTTGGCCGGGCAAGCCCGACCGCGCTGACGGTGCACCTGCCATGGCGCTGGCTGTTTGGCCCACCAGCCAGGCGTTGGCCAGCGGCTCCCCCGCCAGGGCCTTGGCCGGGTTGGTCGCATCGATCAACCAGCACGCGGCAAGGCCTTGGCCGACGGGTTGCAACTCGGGCCGTTGCTGGGCGCAGCGCGGCATGGCGTGGGCACAACGCGGGTGGTATGCGCAACCGCTGGGGATGGCATTCAGGCGCGGCATGCTGCCGTCGATTTGGTGCAAGCGCTCGTCTTCGCCATCGATGTCGGGAATGGAAGCCATCAGCCCGGCGCTGTAAGGGTGGGCGCTGCGGTGGATGACCGCATCCACCGGGCCGATTTCGGCCACCCGGCCGGCGTACATCACGGCCACGCGATCGCAGGTTTCGGCGATCACGCCCATGTCGTGGGTGATCAGCACCACCGCCGCGCCGCGCTCGCGGCACAGGCGTTTGAGCAGGCCAATGATTTGCGCTTGCACCGACACATCCAGCGCCGTGGTGGGTTCGTCGGCCACGATCAAGCGCGGTTCTGCGGCCAGCGCCAGCGCAATCACCACCCGTTGGCGCATGCCCCCCGAGAACTGGTGGGGGTAATGGTCGAGCCGCTCGCGCGCAGCGGCAATGCCGGTTTCTTGCAGCAAGGCCACAGCACGCTCGCGCGCCGCTTGGGCGCTGACGGGCAAATGGGCTTGGATGGTCTCCACCAACTGCTGGCCCACGCTGTACAAGGGGTTGAGCGAGGTGAGTGGGTCTTGAAAAATCGCGCCAATGTGGCGCCCGCGCAAACGGCGCATGCCCTCAGCGTCCAGGTTATCGATGCGCTGGCCGTCAAACCAAATGCTGCCGCTGGCAATGCGCCCGGGCGGCTCGAGCAAACCAATGATGGACGCGCCGGTGAGCGACTTGCCCGCGCCCGACTCGCCCACCACGCCCAGCACCTCACCGGCGGCCACGCTGAAGGACACGCCGTCCAAGGCACGCAACACACCCCGGCGGGTGGGGAACTCGACCACCAGGTCTTTGACCTCGAGCAAGGGCGTGGGGTGGGGCAAGTCCATGCGCGCAGGCCTATTGCAAGCGCGGGTTGAGCGCGTCACGCAACCAGTCGCCCAGCAAATTCACCGACAGCGAAATCAGCACCAACATCAACCCCGGGAAGATGGTGATCCACCACTCGCCGGAAAACAAATAGTCGTTGCCCACGCGAATGAGGGTGCCCAGCGAGGGCGAGGTGGGCGGTGCGCCCACCCCCAAAAATGACAGCGTGGCCTCGGTGATGATGGCCGTGGCCACTTGAATGGTGGCCAGCACCAGCACCGGCCCCATCACATTGGGCAGCACATGGCGGCGCATGATGCGCACCGGGCTGACCCCGGTCACGCGGGCGGCTTGCACATACTCTTTGTGGCGCTCTACCAAGGTGCTGCCGCGCACGGTGCGGGCGTATTGCACCCAACCGGTCAGCGTGATGGAGGCGATCAACACCCCAAAGGCCAAGGCCTCGTGCGCTTGCGGAAACAGCGCACGCCCCACGCCGGCAATCAGGAGCGCGACCAAGATGGCGGGGAAAGACAGCATCACGTCGCAGGTGCGCATGATGAGCGCGTCCCAGCGACCGCCCCAAAACCCAGCCCACAGCCCCAGGCTCACGCCCAGCAACACCGACAAGGCCACTGAACTCAAACCCACCAGCAGCGAGATGCGCGCGCCATACATCAGCGCCGACAAAATGTCGCGCCCTTGGTCGTCGGTGCCCAGCCAATACTTGGCGCTGCCCTGTTCGTTCCAAGCCGGGGGCAGGCGCGAATCGGCCAGCTCCAGGGTGGCCAGGTCAAACGGGTTGTGCGGCGCCACCCAAGGGGCAAAAACCGCGGCCAGCACACAAACCAAGGCCAACAGCGCCGCCACCACCGCCGTGGGCGAGTGGCGAAAGCTGTGAACAATGTCGCTGTCCCACCAGCGCGCCCAGGCGCTGGGGCTGGCTTGGCTCATGGCGGCAAGGCGCGGGGATTAAGGCTTGACGACGATGTACTTCCAGGGCATGCCGTTGTCGGGCAACTGCACGATTTGGATGTTCTTCTTGGCCGCCCAATTCAGCGCTTGCTGGTGCAAGGGCAGGTGGCCAATGTCGTCTTGGTGGATCTTCATCGCGTCGCGGATCAAGGCGTTGCGTTTTTTGGTGTCGGTCTCTGAGGCCACTTGCTGGGTCAGCTCGTCCACCTTGGGGTTGCTGTAAGCACCCAGGTTGAACTGGCCGCGCCCACCTTCACCGGGGGAGGACAAGATGGGGTAGAGCACGTTGTGTGCATCCACCGTGCTGGCGGTCCAGCCCAGCATGTAAAAGCTGGTGTTGCGGCTCAAAATCTTCGGAAAGTAAGAACCCTTGGTCTCGGCCTCGAGGTTGATCTTCACCCCCACCCGCGCCAAATTGGCGGCCACGGCTTGGCAGATTTCGGCGTCATTGACATATCGGTCATTGGGGCAGTTCATCTTGACTTCAAAGCCGTTGGGGTAACCGGCTTCGGCCAACAACTTTTTAGACGCCTCGGGGTCATAGGGCAGGCGCTTGGCCAAGTCAGCGGCGTAGCCATTGATTTGTGATGTGAGCATCAAGGCCGTAGGGGTGGCCGCGCCACGCATCACCCGGCTTTTGATGGTTTCGATGTCGATGGCTTGGTAAAAGGCTTGGCGCACGCGCTTGTCTTTGAACGGGTTTTTGCCTTTCACATTGCTGTAGAGCAGCTCCTCGCGGGCTTGGTCCATGCCCAAAAAGATCACCCGCAGCTCGGGGCCTTGCAACACATTGAGCTTGGCGTTGGCCTTGATGCGCTCGACGTCTTGCACCGGCACGGGCTCCATCACATCCACCTCGCCTGAGAGCATGGCCGCCACGCGGGTGGCGTCGTTGCCAATCGGGGTGAAGATCACCTCGTCGACATTGGTCGGGATCTTGCCCCAGTAGCTGCCATTGCGGGTGAAGGCGGTGCGCACACCGGGTTGGCGCTCGCGCAGGCGAAACGGCCCGGTGCCATTGGCGCGGAATGAAGCGGCGTTTTCAATGCCCTTGCGCCGATCCACCGGTTTGGTGGCTTGGTTTTCCTCGCACCACTTTTTGCTCATGATGTTCCAGT
>CAMDLJ010000186.1 GCA_945901665.1 Bordetella parapertussis
CCCACAATGGGCACATCCACCTTGACGCGCTTGGAAATGCTGGATGGATCGATGTCGATGTGGACGATCTTGCGCTCGTTTTGGGCAAAGTGCTTGGGGTTGCCAATCACTCGGTCGTCAAAACGTGCGCCAATGGCGATCAACACATCGCAGTGCTGCATGGCGTTGTTGGCCTCGATGGTGCCGTGCATGCCCAGCATGCCCAAAAACTTGGGGTCACTGGCAGGGATGGCACCCAAACCCATCAAGGTGCTGGTGCATGGCGCACCAATCATGTTGACCAAGGCGCGGACTTCGTCGGACGCATTGCTCAGCAACACACCGCCACCGGTATAGATATAGGGCCGCTTGGCACCCATCAACAGGCCCATGGCCTTGCGGATTTGGCCCGAATGCCCTTTGCGCACAGGGTTGTATGAGCGCATGGTCACATCTTCTGGGTAGCCGCTATAGAGTGTCTTTTTGAAGGACACATCCTTGGGGATGTCCACCACCACTGGGCCTGGACGGCCAGATCGGGCAATGTGGAAAGCCTTCTTGATCGTTAGCGCCAAATCGGCCACATCTTTGACCAAAAAATTGTGCTTGACGATGGGACGGGTGATGCCCACGGTATCGCACTCTTGAAACGCATCCAAGCCAATGGCATGGGTGGGCACTTGACCCGTGAGCACCACCAAAGGGATGCTGTCCATGTAAGCGGTGGCTATACCTGTCACGGCATTGGTCACGCCAGGGCCCGATGTGACCAAGGCCACACCCACCTCGCCGGTGGCACGTGCATAGCCGTCGGCAGCGTGAACGGCCGCTTGCTCATGGCGCACCAAGACATGCTCGATGGTGTCTTGTTTGTACAGCGCGTCGTAAATATAGAGAACAGCCCCACCGGGGTAGCCCCAGAGGTACTTGACCCCCTCGGCTTGCAAGGCCTTGACCATGATTTCGGCACCCATCAACTCTTGAGGGGCGGCGAGCGCAACGGAGGATGCAGAGGCGATTTCCGCCTTGGAGATTTCCATGATGAACCTTTCAGTCTTCGAAAACGAAAAACCTTGGGTGCCTCTTCACCGGCCCTTGTGGGGAGGTGTCAAGACTTAGGGCCTAAGACCATGGGCTATCACTCAGAAGCCGAATCCAGACCCGTTTGCCAAAATTGAGGCGCGATTATGGCATCAAAAACCGGGTCAGCACGGGCTGTTTAGGAACTTTATTCGTCGGTGCCATAATCCGTCGCACTTCAATCTTCGGCGTCCTTCGGGCGTTGAAGCCACAGCGATACCCTCACGCAAATTGGCCACCGAACGCGAACTCTCCCTTTTTCTACAAAGTGTGGAAAAGCGCGCTTTCAAGCGCTCGCTCTACCACGTGCGGGATGAAGAAGCGGCGCTGGACCTCGTGCAAGACAGCATGATGAAGCTGGCCGAGCACTATGGCGACAAGCCCATCGACGAGTTGCCTCTGCTGTTTCAGCGCATCCTATCCAATTGCACCTTGGATTGGTTTAGACGGCGCAAAACCAGACAATCCATGTTCATCAATTTCAGCGATGCACAGGGCGATGCCGATGACGATGGTTTTGATTTGCTCGAAGTTTTGGGCGCGGCCAACACCGATGGCTGGCAACAAAGCGCAGAGCAAAGCCTGATGCAAAGCCAAACCATGGCTGAAATTGAAGCTGAAATTGAAAAATTACCGCCACGTCAACGCGAAGCCTTCCTGCTGCGTTACTGGGAGGAGCTTGACATTGCCGAAACCGCCTCAACCATGGGATGTTCAGAAGGAAGTGTTAAAACCCATTGCTTTAGAGCCATCCAAACCCTTGCCAATACCCTGAAATCCAAGAAATCAAAGCCATGAAGTCCAGCACAGACCCTCACACCGAAGACCAGTTTGGCCATCTCGTGGCGCGTGCCCTGTCTGCCAATTTAGAACAATTGCCTTACGAAGTGCAAGAACGGCTGCGCGCGGGCCGCATGCGTGCCCTCGCTGCGCGGCGGGTTTCACCCGTCTTGGCCACTCGGCCTCAGGCGCAGCAAATGGGTGATGGAACCCTAACAATGGGCGCACCCTGGAGGGGTTGGACCCCCTTGGCCAGTTTGTTTCCCATGGTTTTATTGGTCGTGGGTTTGCTCACCATCAACATGGTGCTCGACGAATACCGGGCCAATGAAGTCGCCGAGGTGGATTCCGCGTTGTTGACCGATGACTTGCCCCCAACCGCCTACACAGACCCTGGCTTTGTGCATTTTTTGAAGCTGTCTGTCACAGAAGATACCGATTGATTCGATGCGTCTATTCAGCCTTCCCCCAATGATCAAGCCCATGTTGGCGGCCGTGGTCTGCGCCTGGGCGTTTGGCAGCTGGGCGCAAAGCACAGCCGGCAACCCCAGCGTGTCAGGCAACGCCCCCAAGGCAGAGGTTGCAAGCGTGGCAATGCCTGGGGCCCAGTCGCGCCCCACCTGGTCTGAGCTGAGCCCATCCGAGCAGCAAGCCTTGGCGCCGCTCAAGCCCCAATGGCCATCCATCAGCGCCGCACAAAAACGCAAATGGCAGGCGATGGCGAAAAATTTCGCCATCCTGCCTGCTGAAGAGAAAAACAAACTACACGCCCGCGTTCAAGAGTGGGCCCAACTCAGCCCGCAGCAGCGTGCACAGGCCCGCTTGAACTTTGGCGAAAGTGCACAGCATTCTGTCGATCACAAGCGCGCCAAGTGGGAAGCCTACCAGTCCTTGAGCGCTGAAGAAAAATCCAAACTCGCGGCCAGCTTGCCCGCGCCCCCCGTGGGTGCCGCAACGGCGGTCAAAAAAGTGGCCTCGCACAAACTCGCATCGTCACCGGTGGTCAAAGCGCCCAACCTCACCGGCCCCAAAATCGACATCGACATGCTGGACCCGGCCACCCTGTTGCCCCAACCGGCGCAAGCCGCTGCTGCAACCAGTTCGCCCACCCAAAGCGAATGACCTCCGCGCCATTGGCGCCAGCGGTGGCCGACGCCCCCCTGCCCACCCCCACCTTGTTTCGGCGCATGGCATGCTGGCTGTATGAAGGCATGCTGCTTTTTGGGGTCATCTTCATTGCCGCCTACCTGTTCAGCGCCTTGAGCCAAAGCAGACACGGCTTGGCCAATCGATTGGGGCTGCAAATTTTTGTGGGTCTGGTGCTGGCGCTCTACTTCACATGGTTTTGGCACAAGGGTCAAACCTTGGCCATGAAAACCTGGCGCATCCGGGTGCTGGATCAACACGGCATGCCGCTGACACAGACGTTGGCATTGAAACGTTTTGTGCTTTCCTGCCTGTGGTTTGCGCCGCCCCTGGTGTTGGCCTGGCTGGCCGATTTACCGGTGATGATGACATTGGCCGTGTGCGTGGCTTGGGTGATCATCTGGGCCTGGTCGTCGCGATTTGCGCCCCGGCGCCAGTTCTGGCACGATGCATGGGCGGGCACGCAACTGGTTCATGAACCCGTTCCCGACTGACACCCCCTGAAACCCAAAACCCATGAAACCCACTTTCTCTTTATGTGTTTACTGTGGATCGCGCTTGGGCGACTCTCCTGCCTACGCCCATGCCGCCCAAGCCGTGGGCAGTTGGATTGGGCAGCACCAAGGTCAACTCATCTACGGCGGAGGCAACAACGGCCTGATGGGCGTTGTGGCCCAGGCCACTGCCCAAGCTGGTGGGCGGGTGGTCGGTGTGATACCTCAGGCTTTGGTGGACAAAGAGGTCGCCCGGCTCGAGTGTGACGAGCTTCATGTGGTGCAGACCATGCATGAGCGCAAGCAAATGATGGCCGAGCGCGCCGATGCATTTTTGGCCATCCCCGGGGGCATTGGCACGCTGGAGGAGTTTTTCGAGGTCTGGAGCTGGCGGCAACTGGGTTACCACCACAAGCCCATTGGATTGCTGTCTGTGCAAGGATTTTTCGACGGGTTGATTGGTTTTTTGTCAAAAGCCACCGATCACGGTTTTATTGGTGCGCCGCAACAGCAACTGATTCAACACGGCAGCGATGTGGGTGGTTTGCTGAGTGGTTTGGCCCAAGCGGCCGGCGTGCGCACACCAGGCTCAGGTTTGGGTCAGATTTAAATCGACTGCAGTGACCATAGCCCTTTTACGGCATGGCACATTCGTGGATCAAAATCGACAGGTGCGCTAAGATCAATTATTGCAATTTAGAAATTCATCATTGATTTTTCCAACCGATCTTGCGTCGTTCCTTGAGTTGTTGCGTCTGCACGGTGATGCGGCTTACAGCTTGATTTTCGCGTTCGCCGCTTCGCACAGCCTGCTGCTCACGCTTTTTGCCGGTTATGCCGCCAGCACAGAAGCGCTTGATCTTGGCACCCTCATTGCGGTTGTCTGGGCAGGCAGTTTTCTGGGGGATACGATCCGATTCTGGGTCGGGCGGCGTTTTGGCAACCAATGGCTTTCGCCTTTTCCACGGATTCACCGCACCAGCCAAATCGTGGTCCAGTTGGTGGATCGTTACTATGTATGGCTGATTTTGTTTCATCGCTATCCACACGGCATTCGCGGTGTCGCTGGTTTTGCGTTCGGAATGTCGCAACTTCCCTGGCCCATATTTCTGGCTTTCAATTTTGTCGCAGCTGGGCTTTGGTCAGCGGCCATTCTTTCGGCTGGCCATGCGTTTGGCCACCTCTCAGAGAAGCTAATGAGTGATGCGTTCTCTGGTTTTGGCATCGTCATGCTGGTTGTTTTTCTTGTGTGGTCTTGGATCCTCAGCAGGAAACTCGAACGCGTCGCCGAGAGAAGTTAAGCCTTTGCAAGCATCAAATGGCCGCACAAGTGGCCTGCATTGGAATCGATAAGCAACTGTCATTTATTCATAAGGAATCAGCATGAAGGCCATTGAGCATTTATTGGAAGTTTTGATTTTCAACAGCCGTTGGCTGCTGGCACCGTTTTACCTGGGGCTGGTGATCGGCATCGTTTTGCTATTGGTGAAGTTCGGGCAAGAGTTGATCCACGCCATACCGAATATTTTCGCCGCCAGCGAGAGCGAAGTGGTGCTGGCTGTCTTGGCCCTGGTCGATCTATCCCTTGTGGCCAACTTACTGCTGATCGTGATTTTTAGCGGATACGAAAATTTCGTCTCTAAGATCAACACCAAAGGGCATGAAGACCGACCCGAATGGATGGGTCAAGTGGATTTCGCCGGATTGAAGATCAAAGTGATTGCCTCGATCGTTGCCATCTCTGCGATCGAATTGCTCAAGGGCTTCGTGAATCTGGGCGTTCTGCTGAAAAGCGGAGGTGATACGCCCGCGATCTGGTCTGAGGCTGATCAGGCCATTGCATGGAAAGTCGGCATCCATGTGGTGCTTGTTATTTCTGGCGTGCTCTTTGCCTACATGGACAGCATCTCCGAACGGACCCATGCACTTAAGCACAAAGGCCATTCGGAACATTGAGCAAACGCTCATCCGGACGCTCGGCCGGTGCCGGCATTGCCCGCACCGGCCTCAGCCAACAAGGCGTGATTGGATTTGACAGGAATGACTTACCCAAGCGTGG
>CAMDLJ010000187.1 GCA_945901665.1 Bordetella parapertussis
GCCATTTCAGACTCCAAGCGCGTCACGGTGGAGGCCTTGTCGGGCTCGTCGCTGGGCTTGGTGATTTGCTTGCCCGTGGACAACTGCTCTTGGGTTTTGGCCAAGCTGCCCTGGACATTGCCCAGTTGGGCGCTGGCGCGTTCAAAAAATAGGCTGGTGGAAACTTTCATGGGTCAGTCCTGGTGGTCAGCGCACTTGCAAAATGGCGTCAAACAACTGGCTGGACACTTGCAGCGCCTTGGCCGAAGCTTGATAGGCTTGTTGAAAGCGAATCAACTCAGCGGCTTCGTCATCGAGGTTGACGCCAGAAATTTTGTCGCGCGACTGCACGGCCTGGTCTTTCACCACGGTCAATGCCTGCTGGGTGATCTTGGCTTGTTGGGCCAGGTTTCCCACGTCATTGACCTGGTCAATGTAGTTGTTGGCCAGGGTTTTACCGCCGGCAATTTTTTTCTTCGCCAGATCGCTCAGGGCGATCATGTTTTGGTTGTTGCCCACACCATCTTTGTTGCCATCGATGGTGAAGCTGTCGCCCACGTTCGGGGCAAAGGTGAAGCGCACGTCAATGCCTTGGTAATTCACCACGGGCTCGAGCACAGTGGCGTCATAGCTGCGATCGGCCAACTCGGTACCGGTGTCTTTGTCGATCACCACATAGCGATCACGGGCGGTGAATTTGATTTCCAAATTTTGTTTGCGCAACTCGATTTGCGGGTCCGAAGGCGCCGAGGCCGGGTCCCAGCTGGCAGACACCGTGGCACTGCTGCCGGTGCCGGTGACAAACACCAACAAGTCATCGGGCACCTTGCCCTCAATGTAGGCGCCGGTGCGCAAGCCCAAACTGGCCAACTGCGACGGCTTGCCATTGGCGCCAAAGGTGATGCGGATGTCGGACTCGCGGGCTTGCTTGAGCACAGCGTCGCTCAAGGGAATGGATTTGCCGTTTTCGTCCACCGGCTGGTCGGGCAGTGCACGGCTCAGGCGGATTTTTCCGGCAAATTCGCCCGACTCAATGCCCAATACGTTGGGCACCTTGTCGGCGGCGGGCGGGCCAATCGTGATGGGGCGGCCCGGATAGGGGTTGTCCACCATTGCTGGAGGGCTACCACCATCGCTGACTTGGACCACGTTGCTGAGCACCAACTGGCCACGGTCATCGATGTCGGCGGTCACACCGGTCTGGGCCGATTTGTCACGGATGCCTTGTATCAAGCCTTCTAAGCTTTGGTCGAAAGAGATGCTGACGCCATTGATTTTGAGTTGCTTGTCGAAAAAATCTTTGCCAACGCTGTATTGGTACTCAATGCTTTTCGGATTGATTTCAATGGTGTTGAATGCCTCTGCGGTGACCTGGGTGAGCTTAGATTGGGTGTTGACCCAGGCCGCGATTTCGCTGGCCGGATCCAAAATTTGACCATCTGCATCCAGATCGCTGTCGGCATCGACGGTGATGGCAATGTTGTCGATGTTCTCATCGGTGCTGGTGGCGGTGAACACCAGCTTCTCGTCAACGGCGTCTGCGCTGCTGAAACCTTCGAGCTGGCCTTCAAAGTCAAAGAAGTCAGTGCTCTCCAACGGATACTCGTTGGGGTCGTCTGTCCGATCGGCAAATGCGGCTGCCACTTGGCTGGCCGTCACATTGGTGATGGCCACCACCGTCAAGCCGGCCACGGTGACCGATTGGCCGGCTTTCAAGGCTTTGAAGGTGACGGTGGACACCTCGTCCAAGCCATTGCCGCCGTCTTTGGTCTCGACCGATGGCGTGATGAAGGGGAACACCAACTCGGGCATGTCCACACCGTTGATGCGCACACCTTTGGGGGGGATGATGGTGCCAGGCAGGTTTTGGCCCACCCGAGAGCCTTCCAAAATCGCCGGGTAGAAGAGGTCACGCATGGTGGCGTCTTTGGGGATGATGGTGGTGGTATTGCCTTTTTCATCAAACAACTGACGGCTCAACACCTCTGACTTCGCACCGTAGAGCACATTCATGCCCCGGTAGCCCAATTTGTCAGACTGGTTCAAATAGGTGTCGCTGTAGGCGCTGAAGTCTTCAAACCCATTGATGGGTTGGATGATTTGGAATTTTTCGTTTTCGGGCTCGGTGGGTGGGCGGTCCAGGCTCGCGCCCATGATGTGGCGCCCGTCGCGGGTGAGGATTTGAAGTTGTTGATCGCCCGTGGCGTTGTCCAGGTAAAAGGTGGCGTTATTCAGGCCTGCGGCCACCGATGTGACCGGGCTGAACACGTTGAAGCCTTGCACCACGATGGGCACACCCGTCGTGGGGCTGGCGTTATTGGTAATGGCGGCGTTGCCCAGCAAGGCAGAGGCGGGGGTCGGGGTGAAGGTCAAGCTGGCCTTGACCGAGCCGGTATTGGTTTCGGTCTCAGAGACCCGAAATTGTGCGGCGGTGGCAATGCGCATCGCGTCATTGAGCGCGACCTTGACACCGGCAGCTTCATTCAAAACGGCCGGATCTATGGCAAACAGGTTTTGGCCGACTTCACCGTAGCCATCGATGCCACTGGTTTGAACCTTGTTGACCTCGTTGACCAAGGTGGTGGCCAAAAAGTTCAGGCTTTTGTGTGCCGGCTCCAACACATTGGTGATGAAGCCAGACAATCCACCAATGGTGCCACTGGGAATGCTGGCCAAAGACTCGGTTTTGCCGTAGGGGTCGATCACAAAATCGATTTTCCCGTTGCTGGTGTCGACGCCGATGGGGCGAGCTTTGTCGCCGCTGACCACCACACTTTGGTTGGCCGTGGCGCCCAAGCTGACACTGACCACGCCGTTGTTCTCAAACGTGGTTTTCAAGCCAGCGAACTCAGACATTTGGCGCAGCAGCAGGTCGCGCCGGTCCAGCAATTCAGAGGGCTGGTTTTGCAGCCTGGAGGCTTTGCTCAGGTTGGCATTGACCAAGGCCAATTGCTCGGTCAAGGTGTTGAACTGACCGGCCGCGCTGTTGAGCGCCTGGGTGGTTTCCTCGCCAATCAAATCCAACTGGCCAGACAACTCGGCAAAACGCGAGGCCAAGCCATCGGCGCTGCGCAAAAAGCTGCCACGCTGGACGGTGGATGCCGGATCTGCGGCCAAACCGCTGGCCGAGGCAAAAAATTGATCCAGCGCAGACGACAGGCCGACGCTTTTGTCGCCCATCAAGTCCATCACCCGCTGGCTATAGCTGACCAAGGGGTCTTGGCTCATCAAGTCGCTGGTGCTTTTGCGCAGATTGGACTCGGCAAATTCGTCGTACTGTCGCTTGACGGCGGTGAACATCACCCCGGTGCCCAAATAGCTGTTGGCGGCTTTGGCGGGGGTGTTCGATTGCAGCGCCACGTCCTGGCGCGAATAGCCATCGGTGCTGACGTTGGCAATGTTGTTGCTGACCGTGCTCAGGGCGCGTTGGTATGCAGCGACCGCGGTGCTGCTGATGCTCAGCATATCAGCCATGCTTGCCTCCCAACGGTGCTGGCAAAGGCTTGATCAGCGGCTTGACCAAAGGCATGGGCTTGGGCTGATCGGTGCCCAAGCCGATGGGCAGTTGTGGTTTGGCCAAGGGCATGGGGGTCTGGCCCTTGAGTTTGAGTTGCTCAGCCGTATCGGGCACCTTGTCTTTGGGGCCCAACTGGCGCACCAGCATATCGGCCAGGCCCATGGTGTTGCGCTTGGCCATTTGCACCGACATTTCTTTGTCGTACATGCCTTCAAAGGTTTCGGCGGCTTGGGATTCCACCAAATCGCTTTTCATCACATTGTTGGCCTCGCGCATCGACTTGAGCATCATTTGGATGAACAAGGCCTCAAACTGCTGCGCGGTTTCGCGCAAAGCCTGGTCGTCGTTTTGCTGGGCCTTGCCACGCAACTCGCCCAGGCCCGCAAAGTCCAAATAGGACCGGGCTGTGGTGGTGGGTGTCAAAGCGTTGGCCATGGTGGGTCAGGCGGCGTTAAATGATGACAAGTTCTGCGCGCAAACTGCCCGAGCTTTTCAGGGCTTCGAGGATGGCGATCAGGGCCGAGGGCGAAGCGCCCACTTGGTTGACCGCATCAACAATGTCGCGCAGTTCGGCACCCGGCTTGAACAAGAACATGGGTTTGTTGGGTTCGGCCACATTCAGCTGGGCGTTTTGCACCTCAGCGGTCTGGCCTTGCGACAAGGCGTTGGGCTGCGAGACCTCGTTGGTGGCGGCAATCGCCACCGAAATCGTTCCATGCGACACCGCCGCGGGGGACACCCGCACCGAGCGGTTGATCACCACGGTGCCGGTGCGCGCATTGATCACCACCCGCGCTGGGGGTTCACCTGGCACCACTTCGATGTTTTCCAACATGCTCATAAATGTCACACGCTGGCTCAAGTCTTGAGGAGCTCGTACCGATATAGATGTGCCGTCGATCGATTGCGCCACGTTGGGGCCAAATTTTGAATTGATCGCGCTGACAATGGCCGAATTGGTGGAGAAATCGTTGTCGCGCAGGTTCAGCACCAGGCTTTCAGCTTTGTCGAACGGGGTATCAACCATGCGCTCCACAATGGCACCGGACGGTATGCGTGCCGCCGTGGGCACCCCAATGGCCACTTTGGAGCCAGCTTGCGCCGCATCAATACCAGTGGCCGTCACCGAGCCTTGGGCCAAGGCATAAATTTCACCGTCCACCCCGCGCAAAGCGGTGAGGATCAAGCTGCCACCGCGCAGGCTGCTGGCCTTGCCAATCGAGGCCACATTCACATCGATGCGCTGGCCAGGTTTGGCAAATCCGGGCAAATCGGCCGTGACCAACACGGCTGCGGCGTTTTTGATGTCCACCCGGCTGGCGGAGGCGGCTTGTTCAAAGTCAGACAAGGGGCCATCAATGCGCACACCGAGTTGCGACAGCATGGCTTTCATGCTCTGGGTGGTGAAGGGCACCGAGGCGTCGTCGCCCGTGCCTTGCAAACCCACGACCAAGCCAAAGCCGATCAGTTGGTTGGACCGCTGCGAGGCGACGGTGGTCAGATCTTTGACGCGGTCGGCCCAAGCGGCGGGTGTGGCCAGCAAGGCGCCGACCAATGCCAGGCACAGGCCACGTCGGAATGTGTTGAATTTCATGGGGTGCTTTCAGCCAGACGTCAACTCAAAAGGGCCAAAAGCGATGCAAAGCGCTGGTGCCCCAACCGGCCTTGGCGGCATTGGCCACATCGCCATTGCCGCGGTAGGCAATTTGGGCATTGGCCAAGCGCAGCGATTGCACCGTGCTGTTGGGACCCACGTCTTGCGGGCGGATGATGCCCGAGACCTGGATGACCTCGGTGCCCTCGGCCAAACCGAGTTTTTTCTCCCCACGCACCATCAGGTTGCCATTGGCCAAGACTTCGACCACGGTGACGGCCAAAGAGCCTTTCAAGGTGGCTTTTTGATCGGCCACGCCTTTGCCTTTGCTGGTCTGGCCGGAGGAGCTGAGGTCAATGCCTTGTAAAAAAGGGCTGATCTTGCCGATTTCGGTGTTCAAGCCTGTGGGCAGACCGGTGTTTTTGGCTTCGCG
>CAMDLJ010000188.1 GCA_945901665.1 Bordetella parapertussis
TGGTGGCTCTTTTTGCACCACGGGGCGCAAGCCCAAGCTTCCAATGTCCTTTTGTTGTCCATGACCAGTATCGGATTTGGACGGTACTCGCTGTACATCCTTTGGCGAAATTTGCCCCACGGTGAAGACCCTCGCTATGCACGCTGGCGCCAGCGCTCGGGGGCACGTTGGTGGTGGTGGAGCTATTTCCAGATTTTTTTGCTTCAAGGCGTGGTGATCTGGATTTGGGCGGTCCCCTTGGTTTTTGGCATGCGTGCGTCCGGGGAAATCGGCTTTTGGCATACCGCAGGCGCGCTGGTCTGGTTGGTGGGCTTCGTCTTTGAAGCCGGCAGCGATTGGCAACTGACACGCTTCAAACGCCAACGCACCGACCGCTCGCAACTGCTCGATACAGGCCTTTGGGCCTTGTCTCGCCACCCCAACTACTTCGGACAGGCCTGTATGTGGTGGGGCTACGGGGTGTTTGCTCTGGCGCACCCCTGGGGATGGCTTTCGGTGCTGCCGCTGGTGTATGTCACCTGGTTCATGAACAAGGGCTCTGCAACCTCGTTGATGGAGCGCCACATGGTCAAAACAAAACCTGGCTATGCCAACTATTGCGCCACTGTGCCTGCCTTTTTCCCGCGCCTGCCAAGCCGCGCTCCTCAAACCAAGGACACACCATGAACCATCCCCTGATCATCGAGGCCTTGCGCAGTCCACGCGGCCGGGGCAATGACAAAGGGGCACTGCGGCAAATCAAACCAGTGGACTTGCTGGCTCAGCAATTGACCGCCTTGGCCAAGCGCACCGGCCTGAACACCGCACAGGTGAGCGACACCCTCATCGGCTGTGTGACCCAAACCGCAGACCAAGGCGCCAACATCGCCAAACTGTCCCTGGTGCGTGCCGGCTGGCATGACAGCGTGCCAGGCCTGAGCATCAACCGCTACTGCGCCTCAGGCCTGAGCGCTGTTCATCTGGCGTCACAGCAGGCCATGGACAACGACAGCTTGGCCGTGGGCGGTGGTGTCGAAATGATGTCGCGTGTGCCCATGGCCTCGGACCAAGGGCCGCTCACCCACGACTTTGAGTTCCAACATCAAACCACGCTGGTGCCCATTGGCATCAGCGCCGACACCATTGCGACGCAAGAGGGTTTCAGCCGTGAACAATGCGATGCCTATGCCGTGTCCTCTCAGCAACGCGCGGTCGCCGCTTTGGAACAAGGGCGTTTTCGCTCTGTCGTGCCCGTGGTGGATGCACAAGGCGTGACCTTGCTAGAACGAGACGAAACCCCCAGAGCGCAGACCACAATGGAGAGCCTGGCCGGGCTCAAACCCGCCTTTGCAGCCATGGCCGAAAAGTACGGGATTGACCGCCTGATGTGTGAGCGTTATGGCCTGGATCGGATTGATCATGTGCAACATGCGGGCAACTCGCCCGCCACGGCCGATGGCGCCTCCGTGGTGTTGCTGGCCAGCCCTGGTGCGGCGGCCAGACTGGGACTCAAGCCCAGGGCGCGCATCTTGGCCACAGCCACCGTGAGTGTGGACCACACGCTGGCGTTGACCGGTGCGGTGCAAGCCACACAAAAGGCTTTGTCAAAAGCAGGCCTGCATATTGATGACATTGATCTGTTTGAGGTGAATGAGTCTTTCGCCTCACTGATGCTGCACTACATGAAGCATCTGCATGTTCCCCACAGCAAGCTCAATGTGAATGGCGGTGCCATCGCTCTGGGCCATGCCATGGGCTCCACGGGCAGCGCCCTCGTGGGCATGGCACTGGACGAGCTGGAAGCTCGACAAGCGCGCCGTGCCGTGATCAGCCTGTGCGGTGCCGCTGGCTTGGCTGTGGCCATGGTGGTGGAACGCGTCTGACGCCTGATCACCCAGCACTTCGCGCCTGACTCACATGACCCACACCCCCGACCTCAAACTGACACAAGCCGCGCTGGCCAGCAGCACACTGAGCCACGGCCTGAAAGTCTTTGGAGACCGCTGGACAGTCCAAGTCATGTTGTCGGCTTTTTTGGGGATTCGACGGTTCGACGAGCTGCAAAGCTTTTCCAACATTCCCCGCCCCACTTTGTCAGACCGCTTGCGCTCTTTGGTGCAAACCGGGGTCATCAAGCCACGTCTGTACCAGGACAACCCACCGCGCCATGAATACCACCTGACCCGCAAAGGCCTGGGTTTATACGACGCCACCCTGATGATTTGGGCCTGGGAGAAGAAATGGGGCAAGCGCGCACAAGACCTGCCCAAAAAACTTTTCCACCAAACATGCCAACACCACTTCAATCCAGTGTTGTGCTGCAAAGCATGCGGCCAAGAGATCAGCATGAAGGACTTGGACTACAGCCTCGTGCCCAACCCCCGCTTGCGACATCAACCGCTGGAGGGGCTTCGCACCCCTCGGATGTCCGTGCGGGAGGCCCGCGATATGAGCCTGGGTTTGCGCGTTGACCGCTGGAGTTTATTGATCCTCACGGCGGTGGTGCTTGGCTGTCACTACTTTGACCAAATCACCCATGTGCTCGGCATCGGTCCCAAAGTCCTTTCGCGCCGCCTCTCAGACATGGTCGAGTGCCACTTGCTGAGCTGCGAAACCGATGGAACCGATGCCCGCCGCAGGCTGTACCGGCTGACCCCCAGCAGCCGAGATTTGTTTGGCTATATCGTCTGCCTGTCCAACTGGGCCAGTGAATCGCATTTGCACGAACAAAGTTCGATTCGCCCCCGCCATCGCGCGTGTCAACACCGCTTCTTCCCCATGGTCGCGTGCGATCAGTGCCAGCAGAACCTGAACCCCTGGGAAGTCTCCTTTTCGACATCCAATGGAAAAGCGCCATGAACGATTTTTGGCTAACCTTTGCCCAACTGACCGTCAACGGCATCGCCGTGGGGGCCATCTATGCACTGGTGGCGCTGGGCATTGTGCTGATTTACAAAGCCACCGAAGTGCTCAACTTTGCCCACGGTGACTTGCTGGTGGTCTCGGCCTTCAGTGCCTGGGGCTTGATCACAGTGTGGGGCTTGCCGTTTTGGCTGGCCTTGATGATCACCGTGCTGGGCGTGGCCCTGTTTGCTTTTGCACTGGATGCCTTGGTCATTCGCCGCATTGCAGGCCAACCGCAATTTGCCGGTGTGATGCTGACCATTGCACTGGCCTTCATGATCCGGGGCGCTGTGAGCATGCTATTTGGCCCCGAGTCACGCAACTACCCCACACCCTGGAGCCAACAAAGCACCCAATTGGCAGGCCTGTCTATCGCCAACTTGCAATTGGTCATCCTGGGCGTGTCCATGATGGTGACCTTGGTGCTGTTTTGCTTTTTCCGTTTCACCCGACTGGGTGTGGCCATGCAGGCGGCTTCACAAAACCAACTGGCCGCTTACCTGAACGGCGTGCGCGTCAAGCGCGTCAACTCCATGGTCTGGGCGCTGGGGGGGGTCACGGCGGCATTTGCAGGCGTGCTGTTGGCGCCCATCACCTTGGTGGACATCAGCTTGTGGTTTGTCACCCTCAAGGCTTTGTCAGCCCTGGTGCTGGGTGGCTTTGGCAGCATTCCAGGGGCGATTGTGGGCGGTCTTCTGATTGGCCTGATTGAACAGTACGCAGGTGTTTACATGCCCGATGGCACCAAAGATATCGTGGCCTATCTGGTGCTGATTGCCGTTCTCATTGTGCGTCCCCATGGCTTGCTGGGCGAAGCACATGGCCGACGCGTCTGAAACAAGAAAGAACCCCATCGATGCGTTTTGATTACCACACCCAATACCGCGAAGGTTTCGCCCTGTGGCGCAGTCCCTTTGATCGCAACCTTTATGCCTTGTTGCTGCTGGGCTTGTGCGCCCTGCCCTGGTTCATGACGCCTTTCATGCTCGGCGAGACGGCCTATGTGTTCATCCTGTGCGTGGCAAGCCTTGGCTTGATGTCGCTGACTGGCCTGACCGGACAGGTGTCATTGGGGCATGCCGCCTTCATTGCGATTGGGGCCTATGGGCACGCCTGGTTCCTGTCCAAAGGCGTGCCCTTACCGGTCTCCATGGTCATGGCCGCACTGCTCAGCGCCGCTGCCGGTTTGTTGGTGGGCATTCCCGCCATCCGTGTCTCAGGTCTCTACCTGGCCATGGTGACGCTGGCCTTTGCCATCATCGTGGAACAGATCATCGGCCACTGGAGTTCGGTCACCGGCGGTTTTACCGGCCTGGCTGTGAATGACCCTGTATTGATGGGCCAGTCGCTGAGCGGCCCCAAGGCTTTTTATTATTTCTGTCTGATCACTTTGGTGCTGGTGCTGGTGGCCTTGCTCAACATCTTGCGCTCGGGCATGGGCCGCGCCTTGATCGGTGTGCGTGAATCAGAAGCTGCCTCTTACGCCTTGGGCATCCCGGTCGAGCGCATGAAGGCCGGCGCTTTTGCCTTGTCAGCGGGCATCACCGGCCTGGCTGGCAGCATGCTGGCCCACCACCTGAAATACCTCACCCCCGATGGCTTCACCTTGCTGCTGTCATTGGAACTGGTGTTGATGGTCGTGATCGGTGGCCTTGGCAGTCTGCGCGGCGCGGTGCTGGGGGCCGTTCTCATCAGTTCCTTGCCGACAGCCATCTCCCGCATCAAACCGTTTTTACCCGAGAGCGTGGCCAAACAGTTCGGACTGGAGACCTTTATCTTTGGCTTGGTTCTGGCCCTTTTTGTGCTGTTTGAGCCCATGGGGCTCAATGGCCGCTGGCTCAAGATCCGCAGCTTTCTGGAATCTTTTCCGATCTACCGAAAAGACACCTTCAAGCGCAACAAGCGTTATATGAAATCGGAGCGTTACCGTTGAAAACATCCAACGCCTCCCCCCCGCTGCTGACAGTGGACAAACTGTCACTCACTTTTGGCGGCGTGCAAGCCATTGCCGATTTGAGCCTGGAAGTCAGGCCTGGCGAAGTGCTGGCCGTGATCGGCCCCAACGGTGCGGGCAAAACCTCGCTGCTCAATGCGGTCACCCGCGTATTCGACCCCAGTGGAGGGCAAATTCACTTCAAGGGCCAGGACCTCACACAAATGCAGCGCCACCAAATCGCGACCCTTGGCATTGCACGCACCTTCCAGAACATTGAATTGTTTGAAGCTGCCACGGTACTGGACAACCTTTTGCTAGGGCGCCATCGCTTCTTTCAGGGCCATTGGTGGCAACAAGTTTTGCGCACACCGGCCCTGACCCGGCTCGAAGAGGCAGCCCACGCCGAAGTGGAAAAAATCATCGACTTTCTGGACCTCACGCCCTGGCGGCATGCGCCCATCGCAGGCCTGCCTTACGGCGTGCGCAAAGTGGTGGAGCTCGGTCGTGCGTTGTGCGCCCAGCCTGAGCTCTTGTTTCTGGATGAACCAGCCTCGGGCCTGAACCCCGAAGAAACGCGTGAGTTGGCCTTCTGGATCGACGACATCCGCAGCGAACTGGGCATCACCGTGGTGATGGTGGAACACGACATGTCTCTGGTCAGTGCCGTGGC
>CAMDLJ010000189.1 GCA_945901665.1 Bordetella parapertussis
GACCCGCACTTGCAGGTAGAGCAATTGATGCGCCAAGACCAAGTGGGTGCAGCGCTGGAGAGGATCCAGGCCCATTTGGCCCAACGCCCACGCGACCCGCAAATGCGTTTTTGGCTAGGCGTGTTGCTCACCCGCCAAGACCAGAGGACCCAGGCCATGCAGGTGTATGCCGAGTTGACCCAAGACTTCCCCGAACAGGCCGAGCCCCACAACAACTTGGGTGTGCTGCAAGCAGCCAACAACGAGATCGACCTGGCTCAGCGCTCCTTTGAACTCGCCTTGCGCGCCGACCCCCAGCATGCTTTGGCCCATGAAAATTTGGCCGATGTGCTGCTGCGCCGAGCCCAGCGCCATTACCAACAGGCCGCACTGGCCCCTGCGCCCATCCCCCAGCGGGCCTTCTCTGGGGCCATCCCTGGCGTCAGTGCGACGGCCAGTGCCCCACGCCCCAATTTGGGCTTGGCCCAAAAACAGCAACTGCTGCAACCCCTTTTGAAACTCTCCGGCCCCACACCATGAAGCGTCGCTCTTTGCTCCAACCCTTTGTCCATGGCCTGTCCGCGCTGGCCTTGTGCGCCACCTTGGGCCTGGGTCAGGCCGTGGCCGAAACCGCGCCACGGGTCAAGTTCGCCACCAGCATGGGCGAGTTTGTGGTCGAGGTGTATCCCGACAAAGCCCCCAAAACGGTGGACAACTTTTTGCAATATGTGCGCGACAAGCATTACGACGGCACGGTGTTTCACCGCGTGATCAGCAACTTCATGGTGCAAGGCGGCGGCTACGATGCACGCTACCGCGAGAAACCCAGCCGCGCGCCAGTGGCCCACGAAGGGCGCGAGGCCTTGTCCAAGGGCGGCGCGCGCAACACCGTGGGGACCTTGGCCATGGCCCGCACCAACGACCCCCAATCCGCCACCGCGCAGTTTTTCATCAATGTGCGCGACAACGCTTTTTTAGACCCGGTACTGATCCCCGACGGCGACCCGGTGGCGCGCTTTGAATACGGTGGGCGCACCTACGAAAACGTGCCCCGTGCGAATTTGCTCAACGCCCCCCAACTGTTTGGCTACACCGTGTTTGGCGCGGTGGTCAGCGGCATGGACGTGGTCGAGCGCATCAAAGCCGTGCCCACCGGCGCTGGCGGCCCTTTCCCCACCGACGTGCCCCGCACACAAGTGACCATTCAATCTGCAACCCTGGTGAAATAACATGTCCAATCCCCAAGTCGAACTGCACATCCAAGACCACGGCGTGATCACGCTTGAACTCGATGCCGAGCATGCACCGCTGTCGGTGGCTAATTTTTTAAGCTATGTTGAAAACGGGCACTACAACCAGACCGTGTTTCACCGCGTGATCAAAGACTTCATGATCCAAGGCGGCGGCTTCGAGCCCGGCATGAAACAAAAGCCTTGCGCCGAGCCGATTGACAACGAAGCCAACAACGGTTTGCTCAACGACATCTACACCGTGGCCATGGCGCGCACCAGCGACCCGCATTCGGCCACCGCGCAATTCTTCATCAACACCGCCGACAACGGTTTTCTCAACCACAGCTCGCCCACACCCCAAGGCTGGGGCTATGCAGTGTTTGGCAAAGTGGTGAATGGCGCCGACGTGGTGGACGCGATCCGTGCTGTCAAAACCGGGCGCAAGGGCTTTCACGACGATGTGCCCGTCCAAGACGTGGTGATCGAGAAAGCCGTCGCCCTGTGATCGGCCCGGCTGCGCCCTGACAGCCATGTACGCACCCACCCCTGCAAACACACCAGCACTGGCCTGGGTCGATGCCACGGCTTGGGGCTGTGTGGACTTTTTATCCGATGTGCATTTGCACAGCGCAGACGCGGCCACGGCACAAGCCTGGCTTGACTATCTGGCGCACACCCCGGCCCAAGCCTTGTTCATCTTGGGTGATTTGTTTGAAGCCTGGGTGGGTGACGATGTGCTGGACCATCCTTTGGGGGTGTTTGAACAAAGCTGCGCCCAAGCCTTGGCCGAATGCACCTCAAAGAAACCTGTTTTTTTTCTGTGCGGCAACCGCGACTTTTTGATGGGGCCTGGTTTTTTTAAGCGCACAGGGGTACAGGCCTTGGCCGAAGCTTGCACAGTGCAAAGCAGCGCCGGGGCTTTGCTGCTCAGCCATGGCGACAGCTTGTGCACCGATGACCACGATTACTTGGCGTTTCGCGCCCAGGTGCGCAGCGCAGATTGGCAAAACACCTTTTTGGCACAGCCCTTGCCTGAGCGCATGGCCCAAGCACGGGCGATGCGGGCCCAAAGCCAAGCCCGCCAACAAAACCTGGTCACGCTGCCGGATGTGAACACCCAGGCCTGCGAAGCGGCTTTGGCCTCGCACCAATCCCACACCTTGGTGCATGGCCACACCCACCGGCCCGGCCATCACCACATGGGCCACGGCCTGGAGCGCTGGGTGCTCAGCGACTGGCAGGCTGGCGGCGCAGCACCACGCTTGGAGGTGTTGCGCTTGCAAGCCGGTCAGTGGCAGCGTGTGCCCCTGACCACGAACCCCATCAACGCCGCAGCAACACCTTGAGAGCGTTTTGCAGCCGGCGCGCTTGACCTGGCTCAAACACCGAAGACATGACTTGCGCCGCGTCGTGCGCCCAGGTTTGATGCGGCGGCGCATCGTTGCGCCGCGTGAGCAACACCAACTGCAACTGACGCCGCGCTTCTAGCGACGCGGCGGGGCTGGGCAACTCGGCGGCGATTTCCATGCGCAGCAAGGCGGTTTCGGCGTCTCCCTGGGCCGGGCTGGACAAGGCCTTGGTCCACTGGCTGCGCTGGGCTGGGGCTAAGCGCGCGCCCAACTCTGAAGCGGGGGGCAGCAAAGCAGCATCGCGCTGCTCCCAAGCGCTGAGCACATGGGTCAAGGTTTCGCCATGGGCTTGGGCCGCGAGTTTTTTCAGGGCCATGTCGGCCTGCTCCAGGGCTTGGCGCTGCGCGCGGAAAGCCGCGTCGCCCAAGCGCGGACCCATGTCGCTGCGTTCAAACCGACCCGGGGCTGCCCCTCGGGCACCGGCACCTGCAAAACCATCGCGGCCACGGCCCGGTTCGGCGGGACGCCCGCGCGGCGCATCGCGACTGTCACGCCCCTTGAACCCACGTCCCATGGGTGCGGGTTCGGCTTTTTTCATGCCGGGCCGGTCGTCACCGCGCACGGCCACCACCTTTTTGGGAGGGGGCGCAGGGGCCGCAGGCACAGCAGCGGGCACGGGCTCGGCTGCGGGCTCAGTTGCGGGCTCAGTTGCGGGCTCGGCTGCGGCGTCGGTGGCTGAAGGGGCTGCGGTCGATTCAACGGATACAGCATCGGTGGCAGGTGCATCGGGCCCGGGTGCATCGGCGGCTGTCGCGTCGGGCCCCTGAGCATCGGCGGCTGGTGCTTCAGCCACAGTTGCATGGGTAGCGGCTGGCTGCCCGGCATCGGCTGGGGCATCGGGGGCTGCCTCGCTGGCCGTGACCTCTTCGCTCGCTGGGCCTGACTCAGAGGCCGCAGGCAGAGCCGCAGGTGCAGCGCTGACCAATGCAGGTGCGGCGGGTGCCGCTGGGGCCTCACCGCGCATGGCCATCTCCAATTGGCGCATGGCCAAACGGATGGCAGCGGCATCGGCGCTGGCGTTGGCCTGCTCCAAAGCTTTGGCCGCTTGCAACACAGCCCGGTCGTGCTCGTTCATGGCCGCGCTGGCTTGTTCGCGCTGTGCGGTTTTGCGCTGGAAGGCGTTGTCGATGGGCTGGCGAAACGCGTCCCACAGTTTTTGCTCCAAGCGGCGCTCGAGCACCATGGTTTGGGCCTCGGCCTGCCAACGTTGCTGCAATGCCTTGACCGCATCCACCCGCAGCACCTCGCTGGCGGCAAGCTGCTCGGCCTCTGCGATCAAGGCCTGGCGCCGAATGATGCTGGCTTGTTGCACGGCGTCGATGGGCGCACAGGCCGCTTTCATCGCTTCGCGCCAGGCGTTTTGCACCTCCGCAAAAGCTTTTTCGTTCATGTGGCCGGCATCGCGCCAGCGATTTTCAAATTGGTGCAATTGGCGGGCCACGGCCTTCCAATCGGGTCCTTGCGCATGGGCTTGCGCCCAGGCTTGCAATTCGTCGATCAAGGCCTGGCGTTGGGCTTTGTTGGCTGCGGCATCGGCGCGCACCTTCTCCAGCCACTGCTCGACCATCTTGTGGGCTTGGTTGCAAGCGCGATCAAAGCGCTTCCACAGCCCGTGGTTGGGCAATCCCCCTTGGTCGGTTTGCTTCCACTGCTCGCGCAGTTGGCGCAAAGCCTCTTGCATTTTTCGCCCACCCATCACCGGCTGCGGGGGCGCGGGTTCAGCCCCCTCGGGGGTGGGCGGCGCAGGTTTGAACAAGGCCTCGGCCTTTTGGACCAACTCGGTGCGCAATTGATCGGCGCGCCAGCGCTGCCAACCTTCCAACTCGCCAGCGGCCAACAGCACTTGGTCGGCGTGGTGCTGCAATTTGTCATCGATCCAGCGCCCATGCTCTTTGAGCGCCTGGCGCAAAGCCTGGGCAGCCCCCGCACTGGCTTTGCCATGGCCCAAAGAAACCTCTTGTTCGAGCACCTGCAACACCGTTTGCACCGCGGCTTGGGCACTGGCGCGCTGCGCCGGATCCACCTTGGGTCGCTGCGGGGCTTGTGCGGCGGCGGGCATGTCTTGCCCCCGTTGGCTGCGGATTTGATCGGCCCAGGCCGGCACCGGCGGCAGGGGCAAACTGGCGTCGGCTGCGGCAGATTCGGCTTGTGACAAGGCCGCTTGAAACGCCTCCCAAACCGCCTTCAACTGGGCTTCGCCAGCGTTCAACATCGGGGGGAATTTGCCGTCCACACTGGCCCAATCGGGCGCCACCACCAAGGCCTGGGCGTCGGTTTGCCAGCGCAACCAATCGGCTTGCAAGCCTTCACGCTGGGCCAAGGCGTCGGACAGCGGCTTGGTGGACAAGACCTCAATGCGCTGGGTCATCAACACACTGGCTTCGCGGTACACCTGGGCCTTGTGCTGCAAGTCTTCAATCGCTTTGACGCGTTCGGCCAATTGCACTTTCAAACTTTGCAAGGGCTCGCGCGACAGCGGGGCGCCCGCTTTGGCGGCATCACGCTGCCAGGCCATGGCGTCGGCCAAATTGATGCGGGAGGCCGCCAGCAAAGCTTGCGCCCGATCGGCCCATTCTTGGGCCAGGGTGTCTTGGGCGCGGGCTCGGCGCAGCTCGTCGAGCTTTTCACGCAAGGGCTTGGCTGCGCCTTTGTCTTTGGCGCTGAGCTCTTTGTAAACCTCTTGCAAATGCTCCAAAGGGGGCTCGCTGGTCAACCAGTTGCGCACACGGGCGGCACGTTCAGAAGCGGTGGGGGCGGTAAAAGCACCACCGGTCAGCCGGTCCAAAGCGGCGGCGTCCAGGGTGCTGGCAGAGGCATCGGTCACAACAGTCTCACATTTCTAAGTTCAAGGGGC
>CAMDLJ010000190.1 GCA_945901665.1 Bordetella parapertussis
CAAGGCCGACCATGTGGTGATCGCCGGCCACGACGGCGGCACCGGTGCCTCGCCTTGGTCGTCCATCAAACACGCCGGCAGCCCATGGGAAATTGGCTTGGCCGAAACCCAGCAAACCTGGGTGATGAACGGCTTGCGCGGTCGCATTCGGGTGCAAACCGATGGCCAAATGAAAACCGGCCGCGATGTGGCGGTTGGTGCCTTGTTGGGTGCCGATGAGTTTGGATTTGCCACTGCGCCACTGGTGGTCGAGGGCTGCATCATGATGCGCAAATGCCACTTGAACACCTGCCCCGTGGGCGTGGCCACCCAAGACCCCGCACTGCGCCAAAAATTCTCTGGCAAGCCCGAGCATGTGGTGAACTATTTCTTCTTTGTTGCCGAAGAAGTGCGCCACATCATGGCGCAGTTGGGCATTGCCAAATTCGACGACCTGATTGGCCGTGCCGACTTGCTCGACATGAAAAAAGGCGTCGAGCATTGGAAAGCCCGTGGCTTGGATTTTGGCCGACTGTTGGCCATGCCCGCAGTGCCCCAAGGCACGGCCTTGCACCACACCGACACCCAAGACCATGGCTTGGACCGTGCGCTGGACAAGGTGTTGATCGAAAAAAGCCGCGCCGCCATCGACAAAGGCGAGAAGGTGCAGTTCATGGAGGTCACCCGCAACGTCAACCGCTCGGTCGGTGCGATGTTGTCGGGCGCGCTCACCCAAGTGCGCCCCGAAGGTTTGCCCGACGATACGCTGCGCATCCAGTTGGAAGGCACGGGCGGTCAATCGTTTGGTGCGTTTTTGGCCAAGGGCATCACCTTGTATTTGATTGGCGACGCCAACGACTACACCGGCAAAGGTTTGTCGGGTGGGCGCGTGGTGGTGCGTCCCAGCATCGACTTCCGCGGCGAGTCCACGAACAACATCATTGTGGGCAACACCGTGCTGTACGGCGCGACCAGTGGCGAGGCGTTTTTCAGCGGTGTCGCCGGTGAGCGTTTTGCGGTGCGCCTGTCGGGCGCGACGGCGGTGGTGGAAGGCACGGGCGACCACGGCTGCGAATACATGACCGGCGGCACCGTGGCTGTGCTGGGCAACACCGGCCGCAACTTTGCAGCCGGCATGAGCGGGGGCGTGGCCTATGTGTATGACGAAGACGGCCAGTTCAGCACACGTTGCAACACTGCCATGGTCAGCTTGGACAAAGTGTTGGATGAGAAAACCCAAGCCGCAGATACACCCCAAGCCCTTTGGCACCGCGGCCAAAGCGACGAGGCGCAGTTAAAGAAGCTGCTTGAAGACCACCACCGGTGGACGGGCTCCAAACGCGCCCGTGCCTTGCTCGACGACTGGGCACAAGCCCGCACCAAGTTCGTCAAAGTCTTCCCCAACGAATACAAACGCGCTTTGGGTGAGTTGGCTGCGTCGGCGGCGGCCGCCTCTGCCGACAAACCCACCAAGGCCAAAAAGGCCACGGTCAAGTCTTGATGTATGGAATTGGTTTTTTCGTCCCATGCGCTCAAGCGCATGTTCCAACGCGGCATCGGTGCACAGGCAGTGCATGCCGTATTGGACAATCCGCAAGTGGTCGCTGAGTATGCGGACGACAAACCTTACCCAGCACTTTGTTGTACGCCATGGTTGATCAGCAAGCTTTGCATGTATTGGTGGCGACCGCTGACGCTGGTGTCAAAGTCATCATCACGGTTTACCGCCCGGACCCTCTTTTGTGGGCACCTGATTTTTTAAGGAAAAGACCATGAAGTGTGTCATTTGCAAGCACGGCGACACCCAGTTGTCCAGCACCACGCTCACGCTAGAGCGCGATGGCGCAGTGGTGGCCTTCAAAGAGGTGCCAGCCCAAGTCTGTACCAATTGTGGCGAGGCTTATGTGGACGAAACGATCAGTGCGAAATTGTTAGGTGTTGCCGAGCAATCCATTCGCGATGGCGTAGAAATTGATGTGCGCAAATACGCGCTCGTTTGAATACTGAAAAACAGGACAAGATCATGGGAAAAATCACTGGGTTCATGGAGTTTGAGCGCATCGAAGAGGGCTACAAGCCCGTGCCCGAGCGCTTGAAGCACTACAAAGAGTTCGTCATTGGCTTGAGCCCCGAGCAGGCCAAGACGCAAAGCGCGCGTTGCATGGACTGCGGCACGCCGTTTTGCAACAGCGGCTGCCCCGTCAACAACATCATCCCCGACTTCAACGACTTGGTGTTCAACGACGACTGGCAAAACGCTTTGACTGTGTTGCACAGCACGAACAACTTTCCCGAGTTTACCGGCCGCATGTGCCCCGCCCCTTGCGAGGCGGCTTGCGTGGTGAACTTCAATGGCGACGCGGTGGGCATCAAGTCGATTGAGCACGCCATCATTGACCGCGGTTGGGCCGAGGGCTGGGTCAAGCCCCAGCCGCCCGCTACCAAGACAGGTAAAAAAGTGGCTGTCATCGGTGCAGGTCCTGCGGGCTTGGCCGCAGCCCAGCAGTTGGCGCGTGTGGGCCATGCGGTGACGGTGTTCGAAAAGAATGACCGTGTGGGTGGCTTGCTGCGCTATGGCATTCCCGACTTCAAAATGGAGAAAAGCCACATCGACCGCCGAGTGGAACAAATGCAGGCCGAGGGGGTAGTCTTCAAAACCGGCGTGTTGGTCGGTAACTGGCCCAAAGACAGCAAGGTCACCAACTGGGCCCAAGAAACCATCAGCGCCGAGCAGCTGAAAAAAGAATTTGACGCGGTGCTCTTGAGCGGCGGCTCTGAAGTTTCACGCGACCTGCCTGTGCCTGGGCGTGAACTGAGCGGCGTGCATTTCGCCATGGAGTTTTTGCCCCAGCAAAACAAGGTGGTTGCGGGTGACAAACTCAAAGACCAACTGCGTGCGGATGGCAAACACGTCATCGTCATTGGCGGCGGTGACACGGGTTCTGACTGCGTGGGCACCAGCACCCGCCATGGCGCGGCCAGCGTGACCCAGTTCGAGGTCATGCCCCAGCCTCCCGAGCAAGAAAACAAACCGCTGGTGTGGCCGTATTGGCCGCTGAAGTTGCGCACCAGTTCCAGCCATGAAGAGGGCGCTGAAAAAGGTGTTTTGCAACGCGAGTTCGCCATTTCCACCAAAGCCTTCATCGGCAAAAACGGCCAACTGACAGGCCTGAAAACCGTGCATGTGGAAATGAAAGACGGCAAGCTCAGCGAAGTGGCGGGCACCGAAAAGGACTACCCAGCCGACATGGTGCTCTTGGCCATGGGCTTTACCAACCCTGTGGCCAGCGTGCTCGAAGCCTTTGGTGTGGACAAAGACGCCCGCGGCAACGCCCGCGCCCACACCGAGGAGGGCAGTGGCTACATCACCAATGTGCCCAAGGTGTTTGCAGCCGGTGACATGCGCCGCGGCCAGTCGCTGGTGGTGTGGGCCATCCGCGAAGGCCGCCAAGCCGCGCGCACCATTGACCAGTTCCTGATGGGTGAGAGCGCGCTGCCGCGTTGATGAGGGGCTGGGCGGGCCTGATACCTTCGAATTACAATCCGCCCCCTGCCTCGAATCCCTTGGGGGCAGCCCCTTACAACCACCCTCCAAATGCACGCTTTACCCCTCGTACTGGCCAAAGACCTGTGCTTTGGCTATGGTGAAAGGCGTATTTTGGATGGCGTCAGCTTTGAGGTGCCAAGGGGCAAGGTCACCGCACTGATGGGTGCCTCAGGCGGCGGCAAAACAACAGTGTTGCGCTTGATCAGTGGCCAATACCGCGCCCAGTCGGGTCAACTGTTGTTTGATGGCCAAGATGTGGGCCAGCTTGAGCAGCCCGCTTTGTACATGGCGCGTCGGCGCATGGGCATGTTGTTTCAGTTTGGTGCTTTGTTCACCGATCTGAGCGTGTTTGACAACGTGGCCTTTCCCTTGCGCGAGCACACCCAATTGGGCGAGGAGTTGATCCGCGACGTGGTGTTGATGAAATTGCAGGCCGTGGGTTTGCGCGGTGCGCGGGACCTCATGCCCAGTGAAGTCTCGGGCGGCATGGCGCGTCGGGTGGCGTTGGCGCGGGCCATGGCCTTGGACCCGGAGTTGATCATGTATGACGAGCCTTTTGCTGGCTTGGACCCGATCTCTTTGGGCACAGCGGCGAGGCTGATTCGCCAACTCAACGACAGCTTGGGCCTGACCAGCATCATCGTCTCGCACGACCTCGAAGAAACCTTTCGCATCGCCGACCAGGTCATTATTTTGGCCAACGGGCGCATCGCAGCCCAAGGCACACCCGACCAGGTGCGACAAAGCGCCGATCCCTTGGTGCACCAGTTCGTCACCGCTGCGCCGGATGGCCCGGTGCGCTTTCACCACCCGGGACCTGATGTGGCCAGCGATTTCGGCACCAGCGCAAAGCGCCAACCCGGGGGGCGCGCATGAGTTGGTACCGTGCTGCCGATTGGGGTTGGTGGACGCGACGCAAACTCGCCGATCTGGGCCACGCCGCACGCCTGATGGTGCGCTTGGTCGGTATGTTGGGGGTGAGCCTGCGCCGCTGGCGATTGGTGGTGGACCAAGTCCATTTTTTGGGCAACCACTCGCTTGCCATCATCGCGGTATCGGGTTTGTTTGTCGGCTTTGTGTTGGGCTTGCAGGGCTATTACACCTTGCAGCGTTATGGTTCTTCATCGGCTTTGGGTTTGTTGGTGGCGCTCAGTTTGGTGCGTGAATTGGGGCCGGTGGTCAGTGCCCTGTTATTTGCCGGGCGTGCAGGCACCTCGCTCACCGCAGAAATTGGTTTGATGAAGGCGGGCGAACAACTCAGCGCCATGGATTTGATGGCCGTGGACCCGGTGCAACGCATCCTGGCCCCGCGCTTTTGGGCAGGGGTGTTGGCCATGCCCGTGCTGGCAGCGGTGTTCAGCGCCGTGGGCATCATGGGCGCGTGGGTGGTGGGTGTGGTCATGATCGGTGTGGATGCGGGCTCCTTTTGGGGCCAAATGCAGTCCGGTGTGGATGTGTGGAAAGATGTGGGCAACGGCGTGCTCAAAAGCTTTGTCTTTGGCATCACGGTGACCTTTGTCGCCTTGTACCAAGGCCATGAGGCACAGCCCACGCCCGAGGGTGTTTCGCGCGCTACCACCCAAACGGTGGTGGTGGCTTCATTGGCGGTGCTGGGCTTGGACTTTGTCCTGACCGCGCTGATGTTCAGTCTTTGACAAGGGTGGTGTGATGCAGCGATCAAAAAATGACATTTGGGTGGGTTTGTTTGTCATGCTGGGGGCGGCGGCTATTTTGTTCCTGGCCTTGCAGTCGGCCAATTTGCTCAGTGCCAGCTTCCAGTCCAGCTACAAGGTCAGCGCCAAGTTCGACAACATTGGCGGGTTGAAAAGGCAAGCCGCGGTCAAAAGCGCTGGCGTGGTGGTGGGGCGGGTGGAGTCGATCAGCTTTGACGACGCTTCCTACCAAGCCCGCGTCACCATGGCCTTGGAGTCTCGGTATGTGTT
>CAMDLJ010000191.1 GCA_945901665.1 Bordetella parapertussis
CGCATTGGCGACGTTGTGTTGGATGTGAAAAACATCAGCCTGGCGTTTGGTGGCGTCAAGGCGTTGACCGATATTTCTTTTGATGTGCGCGAGCATGAAATCCGCGCCATCATTGGCCCCAACGGGGCGGGCAAAAGCTCGATGCTCAACTGCATCAATGGGGTGTACACGCCCCAAACCGGCACCATTTCATTCCGTGGCCAAACCTTTGACCACATGGACAGCCGCCAAGTGGCTGAAATGGGCATTGCGCGCACCTTTCAAAACCTGGCCCTGTTCAAGGGCATGAGCGTGCTCGACAACATCATGACCGGGCGCAACCTGCGCATCAAAAGCAATTTGTTGCTGCAAGCCCTGCGCATCGGCCCTGCCGAGCGAGAAGAAATGCAGCACCGGGCGTATGTCGAACAAATCATCGACTTTTTGGAAATCCAGGCGTACCGCAAAACCCCTGTGGGGCAGTTGCCCTATGGTTTGCAAAAGCGCGTCGACCTGGGCCGTGCGCTGGCGCTCGAACCCAAGGTGTTGTTGCTCGATGAGCCGATGGCGGGCATGAACGTCGAAGAAAAACAAGACATGTGCCGCTTTATTTTGGATGTCAACGACGAATTTGGCACCACCGTGGTGTTGATCGAGCACGACATGAGCGTGGTGATGGACATTTCTGACCGCGTGGTGGTGCTCGACTACGGCAAAAAAATTGGCGATGGCACCCCTGAAGAAGTGCGCAAAAACCCAGAGGTGATCAGTGCCTACCTTGGCACCTCACACTGAAAACATGCACCACTGCACCAGCGACAACGCATAGGAAGAGACATGGGATTTTTTCTGGAAACCTTGATTGGCGGCCTGATGGCCGGCATGTTGTATTCCCTGGTGGCCTTGGGCTTTGTGCTCATCTTCAAGGCCTCGGGGGTGTTTAACTTTGCCCAAGGCGCGATGGTGTTGTTTGCCGCTTTGGCCATGGCCCGTTTTGCCGAGTGGATCACCGCTTTGACGGGCTTGGACAACTTGTTGGTGGCCAACCTGATCGCCTTTGTCTTGGCGGGTGCGGTGATGTTTGCGGTGGCCTGGTTGGTGGAATACCTGGTCCTGCGCCACTTGGTCAACCAAGAAGGTGCCACCTTGTTGATGGCCACCTTGGGCATCACGTATTTTCTGGATGGTTTGGGGCAAACCATCTTTGGCTCGGACATTTACAAGATCGATATTGGCATGCCCAAAGAGCCCTTGATGCTGTTTGACACGGTGTTTGAGGGCGGCCTGTTGGTCAGCCAAGAAGACCTGATTGCGGCGGGCATCTCAGCGGCTTTGGTGGCCATGCTGACCTTGTTTTTCCAAAAAACATCCACCGGCCGCGCCCTGCGTGCGGTGGCCGATGACCACCAAGCGGCGCAGTCAATTGGCATTCCACTCAACCGCATTTGGGTCATTGTGTGGTGCGTGGCGGGTGTGGTGGCCTTGGTCGCCGGCATGATTTGGGGCAGCAAGTTGGGTGTGCAGTTTTCGCTTTCAGCGGTGGCTTTGCGTGCGTTGCCAGTGGTGATATTGGGTGGCCTGACTTCGGTGCCAGGTGCCATTTTGGGCGGGTTGATCATTGGCGTCGGAGAGAAACTCTCCGAGGTGTTTTTAGGCCCCTACGTGGGTGGCGGCATTGAAATTTGGTTCGCCTATGTGCTGGCGCTGGTGGTGTTGTTGTTTCGCCCGCAAGGTTTGTTTGGTGAAAAAATCATCGATCGCGTCTGACAAACGCGCATCGAAGTGAAACGATTTAAAGTGAAACGCAGGCAACATGTTTTATAGAGAAAACGGTCAGTTCAAAACCAGTTACCGGGCCGATCAGCAAATCTTCCCGATCACGCAAGACCGCTGGGCCGTTTTGGCCTTGGTGGCGTTCGCCTTCATTGGCGTGCCTTTGTTGGTCGACGAGTACCTGTACCGGGCCATCTTGATTCCTTTTCTCATCTTGTCGCTGGCGGCACTGGGCGTGAACATCTTGGTCGGCTACTGCGGCCAAATTTCGCTGGGCTCGGGTGGCTTCATGGCTGTGGGCGCCTACGCAGCCTACAACACCTTCATCCGCATCGACGACATGCCGTTGTTGATCGCGCTGCTATCGGGTGGATTTTTTGCCACCTTGGTGGGCATCTTTTTTGGCATACCGAGCTTGCGCGTCAAAGGTTTGTATTTGGCTGTCGCCACCTTGGCAGCGCAGTTTTTCTGCGACTGGGCTTTTTTGCGCATCAAATGGTTCACCAACAACACCTCCTCGGGCTCGGTATCGGTGTCCAACCTTCAGGTGTTTGGCCAACCCATCGACACCCCGGTGCAAAAGTACATTTTTTGCTTGGCCATCTTGGTCGTGTTTGCCTTGCTGGCCAAAAACCTGGTGCGCAGTGCCATTGGCCGCGAGTGGATGGCCATCCGGGACATGGACGTGGCCGCAGCGGTGATCGGCATTCGCCCCATGTACGCCAAGCTCAGTGCATTTGCTGTCAGCTCCTTCATTGTGGGCGTGGCCGGTGCGCTGTGGGGCTTCATCCATTTGGGTGCTTGGGAGCCAGCAGCGTTTTCGGTGGACCGCTCGTTCTCTTTGTTGTTCATGGTCATCATTGGCGGCATGGGCTCGATCATGGGCAGCTTTTTCGGCGCTGCTTTCATCGTGGTGCTGCCGATTTTCCTCAACCAAGCCATTCCGGTGTTGGGTGGCCTGTTTGGTTTTGAGGTGTCAACGGCCTTTATTTCGCATGCCGAGTACATGGTGTTTGGCGCCTTGATCGTTTGGTTTTTGATTGTGGAGCCCCACGGCTTGGCGCGCTTGTGGAGCTTGGGCAAGCAAAAGCTGCGCGTGTGGCCTTTTCCCCATTGAGTTTTTCCCGTTGTTTATTTTCTAAAGGAGACATTGATGAGTCAAAAATTGCGCAACTTCACCCTCGCCGCTGGCTTGGCTGTGGCGGCCGTGGTCGCCAGCGTGGCCACACCGGCCATGGCCCAGCCCAAAGAGCAGTTCTTCCCCTTGCTGGTGTACCGCACCGGCGCCTATGCACCCAATGGCGTGCCCTTTGCCAATGGCTATGCCGACTACCTCAAGTTGGTCAATGCGCGTGGCGGCATCAACGGCGTGAAGGTGTCGTTTGAAGAATGCGAAACCGGCTACGCCACCGACCGCGGTGTCGAGTGCTACGAGCGCCTCAAAGGCAAAAACGGTGGCGCCACCGTGTTCCAACCTTTGTCCACCGGCATCACTTTTGCGCTGACCGAAAAAGCCCCGGGCGACAAGATCCCCTTGATCACCGCCGGCTATGGCCGCAGCGAATCGGCCGATGGCCAAGTGTTCAAGTGGAACTTCCCGCTGACCGGCACCTACTGGGGTGCGGCCGATATTTTGATCCAGCACCTGGCGGCCAAAGAGGGTGGCTTTGACAAGCTCAAGGGCAAAAAAATCACCTTGATTTACCACGACAGCCCGTTTGGCAAAGAGCCCATTCCTTTGCTGCAAGAGCGCGCCGCCATGCATGGTTTTGTGCTGACTTTGCTGCCTGTGGCCCACCCGGGCGTGGAGCAAAAAGCCACTTGGCTGCAAATCCGCCAAAACCGCCCTGACTATGTGCTCAACTGGGGTTGGGGTGTGATGAATTCCACTGCCCTCAAAGAAGCCTTGGCCACGGGCTTTCCGCGCGACAAGATGTATGGCGTGTGGTGGGCCGGTGCCGAGCCCGATGTGAAAGACGTGGGAGACGGCGCCAAAGGCTACAACGCCTTGGCCTTGCAACACGGTGCTGAGCCCAATTCGGCAGTGGTCAAAGAAATCTTGGCCAAGGTGCACGACAAAGGCCAAGGCACAGGCCCCAAAGCCGAGGTGGGTGAGGTGTTGTACATGCGTGGTTTGACCGCCGGCATGTTTGCCGTCGAAGGTGTGCGCGCTGCGCAAGAGCGCTTTGGCAAAGGCAAGTGGGTGTCCGCCGAGCAAGCGCGCTGGGGTTATGAAAACCTCAACCTGACCCAGGCCAAGCTCGACGCCTTGGGCTTTAAGGGCGTGATGCGCCCCATCTCCACGTCTTGCGCAGACCACCAGGGTGCTTCCTGGGCCCGCATACACCAGTGGGATGGCAAAAAGTGGAACTTCACCAGTGACTGGATGCAACAAGACGACGCCATCATCAAGCCCATGATCAAGGCCGCCGCCGACAAGTACGCGGCCGAGAAGAAGTGGACACGCCGCACCGGTCAAGACTGCCAGTCGTGATCGGCAAGGCCAGGCCTGTGTGCACCTTTGGCGTGCGCAGGCCCGGCTGGGGGCTCGGCTGAGCCCCCAATCGCCAGGCTTGCGCTGCAGGCTTGGCGATTGGTTGAACAAGGCAATACATGGAACCCAACAGCATCGTTCTCAACGTCAATGGCATCGAGGTCATTTACAACCACGTCATCTTGGTTTTGAAGGGCGTGTCTTTACAGGTGCCCAATGGCAAGATCGTCACCATATTGGGCGGCAATGGTGCGGGCAAAACCACCACCTTGCGCGCTGTCTCCAATTTGTTGCATGGTCAACGTGGCGAGGTCACCAAGGGCAGCATTGAATTGCGCGGCGAGCGCATTGAAAACCTGTCGCCCGCTGATTTGGTGCAGCGCGGTGTGGTTCAGGTGATGGAGGGGCGGCATTGCTTTGCCCACTTGACGATTGAAGAGAACCTCATGACCGGCAGTTACACCCGCAGCGACAAGGGCGAGATCGCGGCCAATTTGGACAAGGTCTACAACTACTTCCCACGCTTGAAAACCCGCCGCACATCCCAGGCCGCTTACACCTCGGGGGGCGAGCAGCAAATGTGCGCCATTGGCCGCGCCTTGATGGCCAACCCCAATATGGTGTTGCTCGACGAACCTTCCATGGGCTTGGCACCGCAAATCGTGGAAGAGGTGTTCAACATCGTCAAAGACCTGAACGAAAAAGAAAAAGTCACCTTTTTGTTGGCCGAGCAAAACACCAACATGGCCTTGAAGTACGCCGACTACGGCTACATCATGGAGTCGGGCCGCATCGTCATGGACGGCGTGGCCAGCGACTTGGCCAACAACGAAGACGTGAAAGAGTTTTACCTGGGCATGGGCGGCGGTGAGCGCAAGAGCTTTAAAGACGTCAAAAGCTATAAGCGGCGCAAGCGCTGGTTGGCCTGAAAAGTTGCCGCCCAAGCCCCCATCTCTTCATTCAAACTTGCGCGCCATGCCCCCATCCGCGCACCGCGCAGGACACACGGAAACGCCCCATGAACGCCTTTTACGACGCCCTTGAACAGCGCAGCCCCGATCAGCGCGAGGCCGATTTGCTGGCTGCTTTGCCTTTGCAAGTGGCCCATGCCCAAACCCACAGCGAAGCTTTTGCACACATATTGACCGGTGTA
>CAMDLJ010000192.1 GCA_945901665.1 Bordetella parapertussis
GGCATGCTCCAACCGCTGGCGGCCAGCATGGCTGCGGCCAAGGTTTCTTTCAACGGGGCGTCGCCTTTGTCCACGCGCCAGCCGCGCTTGAACAGGGGCTCGCCCGAGGTGTCGATGTAAAGCGTCATGTGGTCGGTGGTGAGGTGGGCATACAAGCGCACATCCGGCCACTGGGTGTTGACGCTGGGGCGCTCACCGCCTTTGGCGCGAAAGCGGTCGGCCACCGCGTCTTTGACACGCAAGGTGGCAAAGTTCAGGCTCTTGAGCGGGCTGTGCTGAGCCGTCACCTCGACCTTGAAGCTGTGTTGCGGCGTGAACCAAGCCTCCCACGCCACCGCATGGGCACCGGCGTATACATCGTCTTCATGCCGATATGGCGTATGCGAGAGTTGCACCAACACCCGCATGGCCAAGCGGCTGTGCAGGTTGAGTTGCATGGCCATGCGCCATGAGCCGTGCAAGCGCACACCGCCTCGGGCCACGCCCACGTGCAAGCCGGGGTCGGCCACCACGCTGCGCACTTCCTGGGCCAGGCAATGTTCCACCCCAGCCGCACAGGGCAAAAACAAGTCCAGTTGGTTCATGGCAAAGCCTCAGAGCGTCTTGCGCAAATTGGTGGGCGCAATGCGCAGGGATTCGCGGTATTTGGCCACCGTGCGGCGAGCGCAGTCGATGCCTTGCTCTTTGAGCATGTCTGACAGCTGGTTGTCGCTGAGCGGTTTTTTCGGGTTTTCGTTGGCCACAAACTGCTTGATCAAGGCCCGAACCGCAGTGCTCGATGCGTTGTTGCCGCTCTCAGTCACCAAGCCCGAGCCAAAGAAATACTTGAGTTCAAAGGTGCCGTAGGGCGTGTGCATGTACTTGGCGGTGGTGACCCGGCTGATGGTGGACTCGTGCAGACCCAACTCATCAGCGATCTCGCGCAGCACCATCGGCCGCATGGCCAATTCACCGTGCTGCAAAAAGCTTTTTTGGCGCTCGGCAATGGCTGTGCCCACGCGCAAGATGGTGTCAAAGCGCTGCTGGATGTTTTTGATGAACCAGCGCGCCTCTTGCAAGCGCTGCTGCAAACCTTGGTGGCCCTCGCCCTTGCCCGCCGACTTGAGGGCGTTGGCGTAAATGTCGTGCACCCGCAAGCGCGGCATCACATCGGGGTTGAGCGCCACGCGAAACTTGGGGTTGCCCTGGCGGTCGGTACCGGTGCGGGTGACCAACACATCGGGCACCACCGCATTGCGCTCCACATCGATGAAGCGCCGCCCGGGCTTGGGCTCGAGACGCGCGATCAAGGCAATCGCCAGCTTGATGGTGGCCTCGCTGTCGTTGACCGCCAGCACCAAGCGCTTGACGTCGCGGCGTGCCAACAGCTCCAGGGGTTGGGCGCAAATGCGCAAAGCGCAGTCGCGCACGCCCATGGCCTCCTCGGAGCTGGGTGACAAGGCCTTGAGTTGCAGCGTCAAGCACTCGCCCAAATGGCGGGCACCCACGCCCACGGGCTCCAAGCTATGCAGCAAATGCAAGGCCATTTGAAAGCGCTCTTGCAGCTCCTCAATTTGCTCTTCATCGTCCCCGGCCAGGCCCTGGGCCAAGCTGAGCAAACTGTCTTCCAAATAACCGTCGTCGTTGAGCGACTCGATCAAAAAGCGCAGCGCTGCGCGGTCGGTTTCGCTCAAGCGCAGCGCCAGGGCTTGGCGGTGCAAGAACGAGGTGAGCGACTCTTGGCTGCGCGCCAACTCGGTGGCGTCGGTGTCGTCACCGTCATTGGCCCCATTGCGCGCAGGCGCGTCGCCGCCCCACTCGGGGTCGTCGGCATGGGTGTCGGTGCTGCCGTCGCCCTCCCAACTCTCGGCAACCCCATCCACCGAAGGTTCGGTGTCGCTGGCTGTGTTGTCCACCGCCACCTCGCTGACAGAGGAGCCGGGCACAAAGTCCATCACCTCTTCGCCATCGTTTTGGGCTGGGGCATCGGCCTTGGTCAAGCCAAATTCCTCGCGCGGCGCCTCTTCGATTTCTTTTTCCAGAAACGGGTTGTCGTCGAGCATTTGGTCGATCTCTTGGCTCAGCTCCATGGTGGAGAGCTGGAGCAAGCGGATCGACTGCTGCAACTGGGGCGTGAGCGCCAGGTGCTGAGAGACGCGAAGTGACAGGCCTTGCTTCATCACATTTTGAAGTGCTCACCGAGGTACACCCGGCGCACATCGGCGTTGTCAATGATCTCTGCGGGCGTGCCCTGGGCCAGCACACGGCCGTCGTTGATGATGCAAGCGTGGTCGCAAATGCCCAAGGTTTCGCGCACATTGTGGTCGGTGATGAGCACCCCAATACCGCGCGACTTGAGAAAACCAATGATGCGCTGGATCTCGATCACCGCGATCGGGTCGATGCCGGCGAACGGTTCGTCAAGCAAGATGAAGCGCGGTTGGGTGGCCAAGGCACGGGCAATTTCCACCCGACGGCGCTCGCCACCCGACAAAGCCTGTGCCGGGGAATCGCGCAGGTGGTCCACCCGCAACTCACCGAGCAAGGTGGTCAAGCGGCGCTCGATCTCGGGGCCCGACAGCGGGCGGTCGTTGTCGTCACGCTGCAACTCGAGCACCGCACGCACGTTGTCTTGCACATTGAGCTTGCGAAAAATCGACGCCTCTTGCGGCAAGTAGCTCAAGCCCAGCCGAGCGCGGCGGTGGATGGGCAGGCGCTCGATGGCCTGCCCATCGATGCTGATGGTGCCGCCATCCGAGCGCACCAAGCCCACAATCATGTAAAAAGAAGTGGTTTTGCCCGCGCCATTGGGGCCCAGCAAACCCACCACTTCACCTTTGTTGACGCCGATAGACACATCTTGCACCACCACCCGGCTGCCGTAGGACTTGCGCAGGTGTTGGGCTTGCAGGCGACTGTCCGAACCGGATGCCGACAGCGCGCCCGACACCGCAATCATTTTTTGACCCCGTTGTCGGTGCGCGGTGACAACACCGCACGCACCCGCGACCCATCGGGTTTAACGCCCAGTGCTGGCGTGGTTTTGCTGCCTTCGACGCGGCCATCCACAGTGAAGACTTCGGTGAGGTTGTTGTAGGTGATGGACTGGCCGACGATTTCGTCGCTGACCACGGTGCCGCGCAAGCGGCGCAGTTCGGCGCGCTGTCTGAAACGGACTTGGTCGGCGCGGCCATCGTATTCAATGCTTTGGGCCTCACCCTCCATGAATTCGTTGAGACCTTCGCGTTTTTGGCGGAAAAATGCGCGGTTGCTGTCTTCGCCGCTGAGCACCGCATGTTGATACCCCTCGGGGTCTTGGCGCACTTCCAAGCGGCTGCCACGCATGACAATGCTGCCCTTGGTGGCCACGACCTTGCCGGTGAAGACGCTGATTTGTTTGAGCTCGTCGTGGCGCAGGTTGTCGGCCTCGATGTTGAGCGGCTTGTCGCGGTCCGCCCGCTCGGCCCAGACCCCCGTGGACGACAGGCCCATGACCAGGGTCAAACTGGCTTGAATGGCAAAGGCATGAATCTTGCTGGTCATATGTGGGCGCGATTGTAGCGGGGCACTTCGCGCTGGGGAGCGCCAACTTTGGGGCTTTCATCTGCTCATGGTTTGCTTGTCGTTGAACCCCCCTCACCAACCGCCATCTCGGGGCATGCAGGCCTCCTCCAGTTGCTTCGCTCCAATGTCGTCGTCCCGCACACCCACTCGTGTCGGTTTCATGTGATGCGGGTTTGCAAGTTGTTGCTGCACAGAATTGTTTGAGCTTGCCAAATTGGGTTGGCATGCACCAGTCGCCATCTCACCCCTGTGTCGCAGCATCGATGGTGGGTGCCTCGCCCGACAACATCAGAACGCAGCGACTGGCGGAAGGCGGCGTGCCCAGCAGCGGGGCGGGCTCAGTGGGAAATCAGACGGAGAGTTTGGCGACCAAGGTCATTTGGCCCCAAAGAATTGGAATCTGACCCCAATTAAATCAGCGACCTTTGCGCACTTGGCCTATCAGGTATTCGGTCACGGCCAAAGCCGACTCCATGCTCGAGGCCAGGGTGCCGTCGGTATAGAAGCGCCCGGCCACGCCCAAGGAGGGCACGCCCTGCACCTTGAAGGCCTCTTGCAGTTGGGTCGCGCGACGAGCTTTGGTGGCCACGCCGAAGGAGTTAAAGGTTTCGGTGAATTTGGCCTTGTCCAAACCATTTTTCACTGCCCAAGCACTCAGCGCGTCAAAGGTATCGAGCTTTTGCTTGTCGCCATGGATGGTCGTGAACAATTTGGCGTGCAAGGCTTCGAGTTTGCCCATCGCCTCCAAGGTGTAGAACATGCGTTGCTGGGGCTCAAAGTCATCGCGAAAACGCACCGGCACGCGGCGCACCACCACGTCCTTGGGTACAGATTTAATCCACTGTGCAAAGCGCGGCTCAAAAGCGTTGCAATGGGGGCAGCTGTACCAAAAGAATTCGATCACCTCGATCTTGCCGTCGCTGGATTCGACGGGCACACGCTTGTCCAAAGTGATGTATTCGATGCCTTCTTGGGGCGCTGGTTTGGAGGGGCCTTGGGCAAAGGCCCACACCGGCAGTGTCGCGGTTGCGGCCAGTGCAAAGTCACGTCGTTTCATGGTTTATTCCTCTGGGTCATGTTCAGATAAATCAGCGCTGCACCCGCACCAAGGCGGACTCTATTTTGGCGCTGTCGAGTTTTTTCTTGGTGTCTTCGGCATCGTCCTTGCTGTCAAAGGGGCCCAGCCGCACGCGGTATACCGTGCGCCCTTCTTGCTCGCGCTCGCTGACGGCCGAGGTCAAGCCTTTGAGGGCCAGTTTGGCCTTTTGGGCTTGCGCTTCGGGCTCGTTGCGGTAAGCGCCGGCCTGCACAAAATACACAAAAGGATCGGCACCGGCCTTGGCACGGGCCAAGTCGCCCAAGGGGTCATCTGTTTTTTTATCCTCTGCGCTGGCACCCGCTGCCGGGGTCGCTGCCGGTGCAGCATCCGTGGGCTCGGCCGGTGCAGCGGGCTTGGCTGGGTTTTTGCCATACAAGGGGGCATTGGGATCCCAGTCCTTGTTTTTCTTTTCTTCGGCCGCGTCTTGTTCGGCGTTGCGACTTAGGGCTTTGTTCATGAAGGGAATGGGCACCTTGGTCACATACACCGCCACCACCAGGGCCACGGCCAGCCCCACGACCAAACCCAATATAAAACCCAGCAGCGTGCCGCCCTGTTGTTGCCTCATGTGCCCCATCCTTACATGCTGGTGGGCGCCGATACGCCCAACATTTGTAAACCATTGTGCAACACCTGGGCGGTGGCCGCGACCAAGGCCATGCGGGCTTGGCGCACAGGCACATCGTCGACCCAGATGCGTTCGGCGTCGTAATAGCTGTGGTAGCTGGCGGCCAAGTCGCGCAGGTA
>CAMDLJ010000193.1 GCA_945901665.1 Bordetella parapertussis
TTGGGCCTGCAACCGGGTGATCGGGTGGGGTTGGTGATGCGCAACCACCCCGCCTATTGGGAGTCATTGCTGGCCATTTGGCATGCGGGCTTGGTGGCTGTGCCCATCCACTCCCAACTTCACCCCAAAGAATTGGCTTACATCTTTGATGATGCAGGCACGTCATTGGTGCTGGCCTACCCCCACACCCTGAGCGCTTGTGAACAAGCGGCGGGCCTGTCCCACAGCGTGCGCCATGTCATCGATGTGGATTCCACGGCTTATCGCAAATTGGCTCAGGCGCAACCCATGCCGTTGGTTGCGCGCGAGGCACAAGACTTGGCGTGGTTGTTCTATACCAGTGGCACCACGGGTCGGCCCAAAGGCGTCATGCTGTCGCACCACAACCTGATGGCCATGTGTGGGCACTATTTTGCCGATGTCGATGGCATCGGCGTGCAGGACTGCATCATCCATGCGGCACCCATGTCGCACGGATCGGGCCTGTATTCATTGCCCCATTTGGCCCGCGGTGCTTGCAATGTGATCCCTGAATCCGGTGGCTTTGATGCGCAAGAGTTGTTTGATTTGGGGGGACATTGGCAAGGCATCGCCATGTTTGCCGCACCCACCATGCTCAAGCGTTTGGTCGAGGCCCCAAGTGACGACCTGTTGCCTGGATTGAAAACCATCATTTACGGGGGTGGCCCCATGTATGTGGCCGATATCGAGGCGGCCTTGGCCCGATTTGGCCCTCGTTTTGTGCAAATTTATGGGCAAGGTGAGTCACCCATGACCATCACCGTCAGCTCCAAGGACATGCACCGCGATGCCAAACATCCACGCCATGCATTGCGCTTGGCCTCTGTGGGAAGGCCCTTCCAAGGATTGCAAGTTCAGGTGATGGATGAGCACGACCAGCCTGTGCCGGTGGGTGAAATTGGCGAGGTCTGCGTGCGTGGTGAGGTGGTGATGCAAGGCTACTGGCAAAACCCCAGCGCATCGGCCCAGGCTTTGCGCAACGATTGGTTGCACACGGGTGACATGGGCAGCTTGGATGAGGAGGGCTTTTTAACCCTCAAGGACCGCAGCAAAGACTTGATCATTTCGGGCGGCAGCAACATTTACCCGCGTGAAGTCGAAGAAGTCTTGTTGCTGCACCCCAGCGTGTCTGAGGTATCGGTGGTGGGTCGCACCCACCCGGAATGGGGCGAGGAAGTGGTGGCTTTTGTGGTGTTGCGACCGAATGCCGCTGCCGATGAAGGACAAACCTTGCATGAACTGGACGCGCATTGTTTGTCCAATATGGCGCGCTTCAAACGGCCCAAGCAATACCTGGTGGTCAATCAACTGCCCAAAAACGAGACCGGCAAAGTTTTGAAAACCGAATTGCGACAACGCTTGTATGTTTAATTTTCCGTGGCAGACCTGGATGCCTTTGTTCATCACCTTGTTGATCCAGGCCCTGGTGACCATGGCTTTGCTGACCTTGCCGGTGATGGCCCCTGTGGTGGCCAAAGCCATGGATGTCTCTCCCACTTTGTTGGGGGTGTATATCGGCGTGTCTTATGTGGGAGCCATTTTGGCCAGCTTGGCCTCGGGTGCCACTGTGATTCGCATGGGGCCTATTCGCGTGAGCCAATGGGGTTTGGTGTCTTGTGCGGTGGGCTTGGCCTTGTGCGCTGTGCCATGGATTCCTGCCATGGTGCTGGGGGCTTTTTTGGTCGGCTTGGGTTACGGCCCCATGACCCCTGCCAGTTCGCACCTGTTGGCCCGATCCACACCCGCGCATCGCTTGTCTTTGGTTTTTTCGGTCAAGCAAACCGGCGTGCCATTGGGGGGGATGTTGGCTGGTGCGGTGGTGCCGCCGCTGTTGTTGTGGGTGGACTGGCAACTTTCGCTGCTGCTCGTTGCGGCAGCTTGCATGCTGTGTGCGCTGGCTGCGCAACCCCAACGCAGTGCCCTGGACGACGACCGCCAACCCGATCAGCCCCTGCGTTGGGGCAATATATTGCAACCCATTCGCTTGGTGTTCTCGCACCGCGCTTTGGCCACCATGGCGGTTTGTTCATTCATGTTTTCGGTGGTGCAAATGTCCCTGATGACGTATTTGGTCACCTATTTGCATGACGAGTTGATGTTGACCTTGGTCGGGGCCGGCCTGGCCATGACCTTGACCCAATTTGGCGGGGTGATGGGGCGGGTGATGTGGGGCTATGTGGCCGATCGTTGGATCAAGCCCCTGCGGATGCTCAGTTTGTTGGCCATCACCATGTCTGGCACGGCCATGGCCTGTGCTTTTTTTGAGGTGGGCACTTCGGTGCTGTGGTTCAACGCGGTGTTGCTGGTGTTTGGTGCCACGGCCATTGGCTGGAATGGCGTTTATTTGGCTGAAGTGGCGCGCCAAGCTCCGCCCGGCATGGCCAGCGTGGCCACGGGTGGCACCTTGGCCGTGACTTTTTTAGGCGTGGTGTTTGGCTCTCCCTTGGTGGGTTGGATATCCAATGCCACCGGCACCTATCGGTCGGGTTTCATGGCTTTGAGTCTGTTGGCTTTTACTTGTTTTTCCTTGTTGACCTGGTTGAGCCGAGCGAAAAAACCCCCATTTTTTGAAATGAAAGCGCCATGATGAACGGCCCTGCGCATGATTTGACAGCTTCTAATTCGCTTGAGCAGGCGAACATGCAAGTCAAACGCTCTTTGATCCTGTCGCTGTTGACGGTTGGGGTGATGTTGTCTGCATGCCAGTCTGAAGTCGATCGGTGCGTGACGGCGGGCGTTGCGGCTGAACTTGAGTCACAGCAAGACCAAAGAATCAGGCTGACCAAATGGGACGAGCAAAACCAAGAAAACACGCAAGCCTGGGACCGGTTTTTGGCTTCACGGCCAATGGAGTGTATGGACCGGGAGAGTTTTTACACCAGCCCTATCGGTGCAGCGCATCGAAAAGAGCATTCGTTTTTACGCGGTGGCGGTGATCTCCGTCCTGGTCTGTCTGCCTATGAAAAACACTGCCAGTTGTCGACCTTCAAACCACCTTTTCCGGACCTGGCCAAAGACCCCCCGATCACGGACAGCAGTTCATCCGAGCAAATCGAGTTCAAGGTCCGTGTCATTTGCATGCAGGCGACCAAGAAGTAGACAAAAAAATACCCCATGAATGGGGCATTTGGCGGAGAGGGCGGGATTCGAACCCGCGGAGGGCTGTTAACCCTCACACGCTTTCCAGGCGTGCGACTTAAACCGCTCATCCACCTCTCCGGAAGCGTCAAATTGTAGCAGTGCTATGCAGGTACACTTCGCGCCTATTTGACCCGCCCCTTACCCGGCTTGACAGGAGTCGTGCATGAAGTTTCGCTTTCCCATCGTCATCATCGACGAGGATTTTCGCTCTGAAAACACATCGGGATTGGGCATCCGTGCCTTGGCCGACGCCATTCAGTCCGAGGGGTCCGAGGTGCTGGGCGTGACCAGCTACGGCGACTTGAGTCAATTTGCCCAGCAACAGTCGCGGGCCAGCGCGTTCATCTTGTCGATTGATGATGAAGAGTTTTCTCCTGGCCCCGATTTAGACCCGGTGGTGGTGAACCTGCGCAGTTTCATCAATGAAGTTCGCCGTAAAAATGCCGATGTGCCGATTTATGTCTATGGCGAAACCAAAACATCGCGCCATCTGCCCAACGACATCTTGCGTGAACTGCATGGCTTTATCCACATGTTCGAGGACACCCCTGAGTTTGTGGCCCGCCACATCATTCGGGAAGCCAAAAGCTATTTGGAAGGGGTGCAGCCGCCATTCTTCAAGGCCTTGCTCGACTATGCCGAAGATGGGTCTTACTCTTGGCATTGCCCAGGTCACTCGGGTGGTGTGGCATTTTTGAAAAGCCCCGTGGGTCAAATGTTTCACCAGTTTTTTGGTGAGAACATGTTGCGCGCCGACGTGTGCAATGCGGTGGAAGAACTCGGCCAATTGCTCGATCACGACGGCGCCATTGGTGAGAGCGAGCGCAATGCCGCGCGGATTTTCAACGCCGATCACTGCTTTTTTGTCACCAACGGCACCAGCACCTCCAACAAAATGGTGTGGCACCACACGGTGGCCCCGGGGGACGTGGTGGTGGTCGACCGCAATTGCCACAAATCGGTGTTGCACGCCATCATCATGACCGGTGCTGTGCCAGTGTTTCTCAAGCCCACGCGCAACCACTTTGGCATCATTGGTCCCATCCCCAAGTCGGAGTTTGAGCCCGCCACCATTCAGGCCAAGATCAAGGCCAATCCATTGCTCAAAGGGGTGGATGAAAAGCAGGTCAAGCCCCGGGTGCTGACCTTGACGCAGTCCACCTACGATGGCGTTTTGTACAACACCGAAACCATCAAAAATATGCTCGATGGCTACGTCGCCAATTTGCATTTTGACGAGGCTTGGTTGCCGCATGCGGCGTTTCACCCGTTTTATGGCACATATCACGCCATGGGGAAAAAACGTGAGCGTCCCTTGGAGTCCATGGTGTATTCGACCCAATCCATCCACAAATTGCTCGCTGGCATCAGCCAGGCCAGCCATGTGTTGGTACAAGACTCGCAAAACAACAAGTTAGACCGGCATTTGTTCAACGAAGCCTATTTGATGCACACCAGCACCAGCCCGCAGTACAGCATCATCGCCAGTTGTGATGTGGCGGCCGCCATGATGGAACCCCCTGGTGGCACTGCCTTGGTGGAAGAGAGCATCTTGGAGGCTCTGGACTTTCGACGCGCCATGCGCAAAGTGGACGACGAATACGGCAAAGACTGGTGGTTCAAAGTGTGGGGCCCCGATCAATTGGTCGAGGATGGCATTGGCCGTGCTGAAGATTGGATCATCAAGGCAGAGGGCCGCACTGCCAAATGGCATGGTTTTGGCAAACTGGCCGATGGCTTCAACATGCTGGACCCGATCAAGGCGACCATCGTCACCCCTGGTCTGGACCTCAATGGTCGCTTTGATCAACAAGGCATACCGGCCAGCATCGTGACCAAGTTTTTGTCAGAGCACGGTGTGATCGTGGAGAAAACGGGGCTTTACAGTTTCTTCATCATGTTCACCATTGGCATCACCAAAGGGCGATGGAACTCATTGCTCACGGCTTTGCAGCAGTTCAAAGACGATTACGACCGCAACCAACACCTGTGGCGGGTTTTGCCGGAGTTTTGCCAAAAGCACAGAGCCTATGAGCGCATGGGCCTCAAAGACTTGTGCCAGCACGTGCACAGCCTTTACGCCAAACACGATGTGGCCCGCTTGACCACCGAGATGTACCTGAGCGACCTCACGCCGGCCATGAAGCCCAGCGACGCGTATGCACAAATTGCGCACCGCAACACCGAGCGCGTGCCCATCGATGCGCTTGAGGGTCGCA
>CAMDLJ010000194.1 GCA_945901665.1 Bordetella parapertussis
AAGTTGTTGGTGATGGCCACACCTTGTTCGATTTGCACATCCCCGCGAAAAAAGTCAAAGGCAAAGCCTTCGCTGAACAGGTCACGGAAATCCAGCGTCAAGCGCCGGGGCAGCGACTGCAAGCTGAGCACGCCGAGCAAGCGCGCCGCACCCGGGTCGGATTTGAGGAATTGCCCACGCTCCACATTGACATTGAACTGCCCCACCATGCTGGGGTAGTCGATGGTCATGGGCGAGCCCTGCCAACCGACCTGGCCTTCCATGCGGCCCTTGCCACCGCGCACCGCACCAGGCGTGCCCATGCGGGCCAAAAACTCGCCTGCATCGCCAATGTCCAAGGTGAATTTCAGCTGGGTGCGGCGGCGGGTTTGTCCCGGCAAGGCCTGCCAATTGCCCGTCGCGCTCAGTTGCGCTTCGGGCACGGTGAGATTGAGCCGATTGAGCCGCCACTCGCCAATCGCGCGCGGGCCGGCAGGCAGGTTCACCGCTTCGACCTCGGCGCGACCGAGTTTTTTGCCGCGCAGTTGCAACTCGTTGACCACAATGTCCAGCGCTGGCAGGCTTTTGGGTTGCTCAAACATCAGGTTTTCGATGTCGCTGACAGCGCTGGGCGGAACATCCAAGCGGGCCAAGCGCACAAACAAGCGCGCCGGGGTGTTGGCCACCACGGGGCGGTACTCCAGGTAGCCCTCCAACTCTTGGGCGTGCATATTGGCCCGCCACAGCGGGCCTTGGCGCGTGCCGCCGATGTGCAGTTGGTGCAGCTCGCGCCGGTCCCAGCTGACTTTTTGGGCCTGCACCACGGCGGCATTGGGCAGATATGCGTCCCAGCCGTCGGTCGCTCCAGGGGCTGCGGCGGGGCCCACGCCCAAACCGCCCACGGCGTCGCTGTCGATCACCGCTTGCCAGCGGTCCAAGTCGATTTGCGGCCACTGAAGTTTGAGCAACACGCCTTGGTCTGGCCAGGGCAAGGTCTCGCTCGCCCCCTGCCCCAAGGCGATGGCGCCGCGCAGCACCCGTGGCGTGGCGGCACTGGTGTCGCGGTCATAACGCAGGTTCAAAGCGCCGCCCAAACTGGCTTGCAAGCTGTCGCGCCGCCCATCGCGCGCCACCCGCTGCTCCACGCGCAGGGGCCAAGTGGCATCGGCGCTTTTGGCCAAGGGCGCGGGCAAAGCGATCTCCAGGCCTTGCAAGCTGCTGGTGAGTTGCCACTCAGGCTGGCCTTGGCGCAAGCCAAGGTTGAAGTTGAAGTTGCTGCGCCCGCGCAAGAAAGGGGCGAGCCGCGCCAATCCGGGCAAGTCGCGTGCCGCACGCATGCCCTCGGAGGTGATGGCGCCTTGCACTTGCAAGCTCAGGGGCGATTCGTCCACCGCTGCGCGGGTGTTGTAGCGCAGGTCCAAGCGCGTGTCGCCGCCCCAGACGCGGGCCTGCGCATCGGTCACGCTCAGGCTGGTTTCAGTGAATTGCACCGTCGCGCGCAAGCGCGACATGGCCGGCGTCCAACTGGACCACTGCAAATCATTGCCGGGCAAGACCATGCGGCCTTGCACCCGCACCCGCTCCGGCGCGGCCAGGGGCAAGGTGAAGGCCAAGCGCAGATCGGCCAAGCCGCTGCCTTGGGCGCTGTCAAACACCTGACCGGTCAAGGCGCCCAGGGGCGAGCGGGTTACCACTTGCAGCCATTCGCCCAAAGGGGCACGGCCATCGGCACTGAGTTCAATCTGTGGGGTCGCGCCCATGTCTGGGATCTGGGCTTGGATGTTTTGCCACGCCAAGTTGGGCACCGAGGGCATGCGGGCCTTGGCATTTTTGATCTGGAAGCTGGTGCGGTCCAGCACCCATTCGCCCGATGCCACGCTGAGCGCGGGCCACTCCGCAGGCGCCGGGGTTGCCCGCGCGGCACTGGTGTTGGGCATGGGCGGGGGCACATAGGCAAAGCCCACATCTTTGAGCTGGCCCTGGATAAAAAACTCACCTTGCTGCGGCTGGCGAAACGGGAACTGGCTCAAGTCACCTTTGATGCGCACAGCGGCTTGCAGGCCTTGGCCCCGCAGCAAGGCATTGCGCAGGTAGTCGCGCACATTGGCATCGATGGCCGTGGGCAAGTAACGATGCAACTGGCGTGCCTCAATGCGCGCAATTTTTCCCTTGAGGTCGAGCACCCCAGGCCAGGGCTGATCGCCCTTGGCACTGCTCCAGCTGCCACTGGCCTGGACCGCGCCATCGGGGTTGCTCAGCTGGACATCTTTGAATTTCACGCTCAAGGCCTCGCCATTGCGCTGCCAATCGACATCGGCCTGCGCCTTGTCCACCACCAAGCGGGGCTCGCTCAGGCCCAAGGCCCCTTCGATCACGCCTGACTTCATGCGCAATTGGACGCGGCCCTTGGCCTGGTCGAAATCAAAATCCAGATCCGCCCCTTGCAAGCCCGGCAGCGGCCAGCGGCCCGCGACCATGGCGGGCTTGAGCCGGGCCTGGCGCCACAGCCCTTTGGCGCTGAAGCGCGCGCCGCTGGGGTTGTCTTGCCATTGGGCCTTGAGGCGCTCCAGTTGTCCCTGCGGTTGGTGCGCACTCAGGGCTTCGCGCAAAGCGGCGGGCAGGGGCAAGCGCTGGCCAATGCGGGTCAGCGCACTCAGGTCCAAGCGGTCGGCGCTCACCTCCAGGGGCCCGTCGCCTGGGCGCTCGCCGCGCCAGCCCAAACGCACCGCACCACCGGGCCAGTGCTCACCCTCGGCGGTGGCGAATTGCAAGTCGTCGCTGAACACCGCATGGCCGTCAGCGGTGCGCGCATAGCCCACGCGGCCACGCAGCTCGCGCAGGTCCAACGGGGTCAAACCAGCACCCCATTGGAGTTCGGCGCGCTCAAAGTCCAAATCGACGGTGATGCCGCTGACCTGCATGGGGGCCGCGATGTCCACCCAGGCCTCGACCGCACCCGCGCCCTTGAGCCAGAGGTCGGTGTCGGTGCCCAGCTGGAAAGGGGAGCGCAACCACGACGCGTCCAAGCGGGGGGCTTTCACATAGGCTTGGCCCGACCATTCTTGCCAGCGCCCATTGTGCAAACTGAGCAAGGGCTGGCGAAACTGCCCGCGCAAGCTGATTCGCTCGCCCCAGCCCGCGGGTGGCGTGGCATCAAGCCGCATATCGTGCTGGTTGAGGTGGTTGCGCAGCACCGCTGTGACGTTTTCCAACCAGACCGGCTCCGGGCCTGGCCGGGTGTCGTCGCGCCAGCGCACCCGGCCTTGGCTGACGACAAACTCGGCTTGAGAGAAGAACCAGTCCAACGCATCGCTGTTGCCAGCGTCATCCAGTTTTTGTCCGCCCAAGCGCCATACACCTTGGGCATCGCGCCCGACTTCGATCTCCAGGCCCTCGAGGTGCACCTGATCAAACGACAAACTGGTGAGCGAGCGCAGCGACAAACGCATGACCAAGCGGGCCACCCGCAGGCTGGGGGGGTCTTGCGGGTTGGCGCTGTCCAAGACTTGCAGGTCTTTGATTTCAAAGGTCGGTATCCACCCTTCTGAATGGGCGCTGAGCTCGCCCATGCGCAGGTTGACGCCCATTTTTTGCACCACTTGGCGCTCGATCCAAGGTCGCAACTCGCCAATGCGGGGCACAATCAGTGCATGGATGCAGCCCCACACCAGCAACAAGGCCACGCCGGCCCACACCAGCGTCCAAACCAGCCCCAGCGCCAAACGCAACACCCAGCGCGACCCAGTGGCAGGGGGTGGGGTGGCAGGCGAGGTTTGGTTCATGGGCGCGTGTAGGTCTGTCGAATTATCCCCTGCCACCGTCCCAGCCCATCCATGAGCGAACCCCAGCACCACACAACGCCCACCACAGCCCTGGCCGAGCACAGCCGCTTGGTGCAGCGCTTGCGCCGCCGCTATGGAGACTGGCTGTCGCACCTGCCCCCCGGGGCACCGGTGGCGGACACCATGGCCTTGGGCTATGCGCGACTGCGCGAGCATGCCGGCCTGGATGTGCCCGATGCGCTGCGCTGCCTGCGCCAGTGCGTGATCGAGCGCTTGGTGGTGCTCGATACCGAGCAAGGTGCTGATTTATCGGTGGTCACCCGCGCCATGACCGATCTGGCCGAGTTCACCCTGGACGTGGCCTGCCAAGTGGTGTTTGAGCAGCTCGATGCGCTGCACGGCGCGCCGCTCAAAGCCGATGGCAAGCGCTGCCCATTTTGGGTGGTGGGCATGGGCAAATTGGGCGCTCGAGAGCTGAATGTCTCCAGCGACATCGACCTGATTTATGTCTACGAAGACGATGGCGAAACCACCGGACGCGCTGACGGGCGCGGGCAGATCGACCTGCAGGGCTACTTCAGCAAAGCGGTCAAGCTGATCTACACCTTGATCGGTGACACCCAAGCCCATGGTTTTGTGTTTCGCATGGACTTGGCGTTGCGGCCCAACGGCATGTCGGGGCCGCCAGTGGTGTCGCTGTCGGCGCTGGAGGAGTATTTTTTGGTCCAAGGCCGCGAATGGGAGCGTTTTGCCTGGCTCAAAAGCCGCGTGGTGGCGCCGCGCTGCCACATGCAAGACGCCCACGCCTTGCGCGACACGGTGCAACCTTTTGTCTACCGGCGCTATTTGGACTACAGCGTGTTTGAGGCGCTGCGCGGCCTGCACCGCCAAATCCGCGACCAAGCAGCGCGCCACAGCGCGGGCCGGCCCGAGCGGGCCAACGATGTCAAGCTTGGGCGCGGCGGCATCCGCGAAATCGAGTTCACCGTGCAGTTGTTGCAAGTGGTGCGTGGCGGGCAATTCCCCGAGCTGCGCACCCGGCCCACGCTGGCCGCCTTGCAACGACTGGCCCGCGCCCAATTGATGCCCGAACCCACCGCCCAGGCGCTGGCCCAGGCCTATGTGTTTTTGCGCCGGGTGGAGCACCGCATCCAATACCTGGACGACCAGCAAACCCATGTGCTGCCCACCGATGGTGCCGACCTGCGGTGGTTGGCCCTCAGCTTGGGGCTGGCCGATGTGGCTGCGCTGCAAGCCGAGTTGGCACTGCACCGCGCCGTGGTCGCCGGCGAATTCGAACGCTTGCTGGGACAAGACGGCGCTCCCGCCAAACCGGGGGCGACTGCCAACCCATCCACCCCAAACCAAACCAGCGACATCGATCAAGCCCTGGATTTGGAAGCCTTGGCCCCCTTGTTGCCGCCAGCCTTGGCGGCGCGGGTGCGGGAGTGGCCCGAGCACCCGCGGGTGCGGGCCTTGCGCGAAGACGGCCGCCAGCGCTTGGTCAAACTGATCAAGCGCACCCACCAATGGACCCAAGAGGGCAGCATCAGCGAAACCGCTGCGCTGCGGTGGTGCGATTGGAT
>CAMDLJ010000195.1 GCA_945901665.1 Bordetella parapertussis
TTCCAGGCGGTTGATCATGCGCAGCAAGGTAGATTTTCCTGCACCAGATCGTCCAATCACTCCCACAAAACTACCCGGCTTGACAGTCAAGCTGATACCGTTGACCGCATTTGTGGACCCGTAGCTTTTAACCAGATGAGAAATTTTCAGCATAAAAATCCTTGTAATTTTTTATGCTATTTTGAAAATGTGGCAAAGGCATGACTATTGAAAGAAGATTTCAAGACAGCAATAAGACCGGCTCACAGACCCAACTGAAGGCCTCAACGGCCATTCATTCACTACGCTGAGGTCAACAAAGCGAAGTGCGCTTTTCGCAATCCCTCTAGAACATTTAGCATTAAAGAAGTTTGAGCCCTTTTGTGTTTAGGCCGTACTTTGGAGGCATGTCCTTGCAAACTGATGCACTCGTCACGCAAATGTCACAAACTTCCTTTATCTTGATTTTTTAACTTCTGGAAAAATCAAATGAACGTCTCTCGCATTAGTGCTGCTGCGATTTGTATGCTTTTGTCAACGATGTCAGTTCAAGCCATGGACCCCCGCTTCAAAGACGCAAACGGGGACATGGTGGCTGATGCACCTAATGACCCAAAGCAATTCATAGACCCGGCAACCTTGGTGTTTGCCTACACACCGGTAGAAGATCCCGCTGTTTATGCACCTGTATGGGCTCCATTTTTGGACCATTTATCTAAAGTAACGGGTAAAAAAGTTCAGTTCTTTCCAGTTCAAAGTAACGCCGCCCAGCTTGAAGCCATGCGTGCTGGGCGCTTGCACGTTTCGGGTTTCAACACAGGCTCTAATCCAATTGCAGTCAACTGCGCCGGTTTTGTTCCCTTTGCAATGATGGCATCCAAAGACAACCGCTTTGGCTACGAAATGGAATTCATCACCCACCCTGGCAGCGGTATCGATAAGATTGAAGACATCAAGGGAAAGCGCATAGCCTTCACATCGGAGACATCCAACTCGGGCTATAAAGCGCCTTCGGCTTTAATGCGCGAGAAGTTCAAAATGGAGGCGGGCAAGGACTTCACCCCCGTCTTCAGCGGCAAGCACGACAACTCTATTTTGGGTGTGGCCAATAAAGACTATCCAGCCGCTGCGATTGCCAACTCAGTCAAGCTGCGCATGGAGGCTCGCGGTGTGGTCAAACCAGAGCAGACCAAGATTATTTACAAATCCGAGTCTTTCCCCACCACCGGTTATGGGTATGTTTACAACCTCAAGCCCGAGTTAGCCGAGAAGATCAAGCAAGCCTTTTTCAGCTTCAAATGGGAAGGCACTACTATGGCCGCCGAATTCAACAAAGCCGAGCCACCACAAGAAAAGTTCATGCCCATCACCTACAAGCAGCATTGGGCAGTGGTGCGTGACATCGACAAGGCCATGAACGTCAGCTACGCCTGCAAGTGAGGACTTGAATGCTGCAGCTGCAACAGTTGGACAAGCGCTACCCCACGGGCGACCTTGCACTTAAAAATGTGAGCTTGAACGTGGCCTCGGGAGAGGTACTTGGCTTGATCGGGCCTTCGGGTGCTGGCAAGTCCACGCTGATCCGCTGTGTGAACCGGCTGGTGCAGCCCACCGCCGGGCACATTGTGCTCGACGGCCAAGACCTCGGCCAACTCGGCTCGTCAGGGCTGCGCCAAGCGCGCAGGCATATCGGAATGATTTTTCAGGAATATGCGCTGGTCGAGCGCTTGACGGTGATGGAAAACCTTTTGTCGGGTCGGCTAGGCTACACCGGCTTTTGGGCCAGTTGGTTTCGCAGATTCGACGCGCAAGACATTGATCAAGCTTATGTGCTTTTAGACCGCGTGGGCTTGAGCGGCATGGAAAATAAACGCGCCGACGCCTTGTCCGGCGGGCAGAGACAGCGCGTTGGCATTGCTCGAGCGTTGATGCAAAGCCCCAAACTGCTTTTGGTGGATGAACCCACTGCCAGCCTAGACCCCAAAACGTCTCGCCAGATCATGCGTTTAATTCTGGAGCTGTGCCAAGAACGCGGTTTAGCAGCTATTGTCAACATACACGATGTGGTGTTAGCTACCGAATTTCTACCGCGCATCGTAGGCTTGCGCGCCGGCAGCGTGGTGTTTGATGGCCCAGCAGCTCAGGTTGACCACGATGTGCTGACCTGTATTTATGGCGACGAAGACTGGACCGCCATCACGCAACGTATGCAAGCTACGGCTCATCTTGCCGCCGAGCGCAGCGAAAAGAATTTGAATCTGGCCGCAGCATGAGTGCCGCGGTTAAATTAGGGGACAAACGTCCGCTGCAGACGTGGTCGCCGCCATCCTTCATCGCCACCCAACGCGCGCGCTGGGCCTTGTACGCGGGTGCCCTGATTTACTTGGTTTTAGCTATTGGATCTGTGCAAGTGAACTGGTCCCGCGTAGTGCTGGGCTTAGAGCGCGGATGGGCCTTTGTACTGGGCTTTTTGTACCCCGATTTTTCAAGTCGTTGGGGTGACATCCTGCTGGGCTTTCAAGAGAGCCTGACAATGACGGTCACCTCGACCGTCTTGGGTGTGTTTTTATCCATTCCGGTAGCGGTTGGGGCTTCGCGTAATTTAGCTCCTACTTGGATATACCTGTTTTGTCGAGGCTTCATCGCATTGTCACGTACGCTGAACGAAATAATCGTAGCGATTTTTTTGGTAGCTATGTTCGGTTTTGGCCCTTTTGCGGGCTTCTTGACCCTGACTTTTGCCACAGTAGGCTTCATGGCCAAGCTCATGGCCGAAGACATCGAAGAAATTCAGGCCTCGCAGCTTGAAGCCCTGCGCGCTACCGGCGCAAGCTATTTGCAGGTGCTGGATTTTGCTGTGCTGTCGCAGGTCATGCCGCGCTTACTGGGTTTGTCTTTGTACCGGCTGGACATCAATTTTCGGGAGTCGGCCGTGATTGGCATTGTGGGCGCCGGCGGCATTGGAGCCACACTCAACACCGCCATGGACCGTTACGAGTTTGACTCGGCTGCAGCCATTTTGTGGGTGATTATTGTCATTGTCATGTTGGCCGAACTCGTTTCGGGTCGGCTCAGAAAGTACACACAATGACCGCCTCACCTTCATCTACAAACTTGCGTAAAAGCGATTGGCAAAAACGCACTTCCAGATCCGAATTTGGTGTGTTCATGCTGTGGGTATTGCTTTTGGCTTTTGTGAGCTGGACGTTCCAGGTCATGACAAAAGACACGATTTGGGCTTTTGTGTCAGATGCACCAGCGCAGTTCAAAGACATCGGCTCGCGCATGATGCCGCCCGCTTGGGCTTCAGTGCACGAGTTGTGGTGGCCCCTATGGGAGACGTTGAATATCGCCACCTTGGGCACTTTGTTGGGTTTGGTCATGGCGGTACCCATTGCGTTTTTAGCCGCCCGTAACACGACACCCAGTGGCATGTTGGTAAGGCCCGTAGCCTTATTTGTGATCGTCGCCTCGCGCTCCATCAACTCACTGATTTGGGCTTTGCTGCTGGTGGCCATCTTGGGGCCTGGTGTTTTGGCCGGTATATTGGCGATTGCTTTTCGTTCGATTGGTTTCATTGGCAAACTGCTGTACGAGGCCATCGAAGAAATCGACGCGGACCAAGTCGAAGCGATTGAAGCCACAGGCGCATCCAGTGCCCAAACCATGGCTTGGGGCGTGGTGCCTCAAGTGGCCCCCACCTTGGCGGGCATCAGCGTGTTTCGCTGGGACATCAATATTCGCGAATCCACCGTGCTTGGCTTGGTTGGCGCTGGCGGCATCGGCGTCAAGCTCGAGGGCGCACTCGCAACGCTGGCTTGGCCCAAGGTAACGATGCTGTTGATTTTGGTCTTGGTCACCGTGGTGTTCAGCGAATGGATCACCGCCAAGGTTCGCGAAAAGCTAATTTAATTGGCCGGCTTAATGTACTGACCAATGTGCTGTTGAGTCACTAAAGAGCGTGTACGGATGGCGAGCGATGCTCTCCCGATAAAGTGCTTTATCAGCTCGAGTCCAACAACCGCAGCGCATCCATCATCGGCATCGTCGGGGCAGGTGGAATCGGCTTGATTTTGTCTGAGCAAATTCGCACATTGGAACTGCAGCAGATATCGTGTGTGATCGATTATTTTTGCTCAAAAATTCGATTTGCCATCATTGGTAAAAGCGCGCTTTAAGCCGGGGAAAGGGGGCCGGAATGCCTCCACATAAGCTTCTTGCTTGAGGTTTTCAATCGCGCCGCTGCGGTACTGACGGACCCATGCAATAGCCTCCTCGCTGCGCCATCCCCATGCTTTGAACAGCGTAGCAACCATGGTGCCTGTTCTGCCCTTACCGTGAGCGCAATGAACCAAAATCGGTCCTGACTGCAGCGTCGCGGTGAGCTCAGGCATCAAGTCGCACCATTTCGCTGTGACCGTCAATGTGGGCACACCAAAGTCCTCTACCGGAACTTGGTGCCACCCGATGTCATGTAAACCCAAATAGTGCGACAAGTTTTTAGCGCCCATGCGCTCTAGCTCATCGGTTGCCAGCAAGCTGATGACGGTGCGGATGCCATGACGGACAAGTCGTTCGACATCGGCAAGCAAAACCTCTTCTGGTGATGTCTCGCCCAAACGCCAGCCAGGGCACGAAGACATGCCGATCTTGCCGGGCCAGGGGGTGGGTGCAAAGTCAATAGGGATTTCTGAATAGTTCACCCTGGCTTTGTAACTTTTGCGTGCTACGCCGAGATGACAGCCCGCCAAAGTTATGGCGGCGGCCAAAGGTTCGCCCTAAGCTTAAGGGGCTTCAGCGCCTTTATTGTCAAAATTTTCGTAGAACTGCCGCATTTCTTGTACAGACATGCGTTTGGCAGGTTCATTGGAATTTGAAGCGCGGTCGAACTCAAAGCGGGCATCTTCACGCAGCTGGCCGGGCATCAGGCCATCGAGCATGTCGCCACCACCTTGGCTGCCATTTTGCGCCGGCGCGCTTTGGGCTGCCTTGAAAAGATGCTCTTTGCTCAAACGGTATTGCCGCATCAGCATAGCAATCTCTTTGAGGCCCCTGGCCACTTCAGCCTCACGCGCCTTGGTGCGCGCCAATGCCTGCTCTTTCTTCAAAAGGGCATCTTGGGCTAAAGCCTCGGCGATTTTCGCGTCCAAGGCATCTTTCAAAACTTGTAATTCAGCAATAGATGGCATGGTGTGCTTTGATGGAGTGGATATTGCAGATAATTCGTTTAACTGGAATGATCCTAACGAATAGATATCTTGAGAACACCACGAATCCCCATGAATCCTCAGCCTTCCTCTCAGTTTTGAGCTGTTCCGGGTGATAAATTGCAATCCAACGGCTTTGAGCCCCGCCCCGGGTGGT
>CAMDLJ010000196.1 GCA_945901665.1 Bordetella parapertussis
GTGATCGAGTGGAACACCTTGTTCACCAACTGGCGCAAGGGTGCAAAGGACCCATCTGCCAATGGTGCCAATGCCATCAATGTGAGCTACGCCGCCATGGACCCCTTCTTTGGCATGGTACGTTTCACCAGCACAGGCACCTTTCCGCCAGTGTCAAACAATTGGGGCTATTTTGGTAACCCTGAATTTGACAAGCTCATTGCCGATGCGCGCACCCAGTTTGATGATAAAAAGCGAGACGAAGCTTTGTCCAAGCTGCATGCACGTATTGTGGAAGAGGCTCCCTTCGTGTGGATCGCACACGATGTCGGCCCACGCGCTATCAGCACCAAGGTTAAAGGCCTCGTTCAGGCACGCAGCTGGTTTGTCGATTTAGCCCCTATTTCGATGGATTGATACACAGGCCAGCCGGTGTGGGTCCTTACCACGCCGGCTTTTGTTTAATCGCTTAAGGGCCTTAATGGTGCCTTGAGCCTTGCCCAACTTGGAGCAATGGGATGCTTGTTTTTTTGTGGCGACGCCTGCTCTACACGTTGCCAATCATGCTGGGTGTGGCCTTGGTGTGTTTTGCACTGGTGCACCTAGCGCCGGGCGACCCCTTGGTGTCTATCCTGCCCCCTGACGCTTCAGCTGAGTTGCAAGCTAAGTTAAAAGAACTCTACGGTTTTAACCGTTCTTACCCCGAGCAGTTTGTGAGTTGGGTGTGGCGTGCCTTGCAGGGCGATTTGGGCACTTCAATCGCCAGCAACCGGCCGGTCTTCAGCGAGGTGATGAAGGCCGTGGGCAACACCTTGCGCTTGGCCATGGTAGCCACCTTGATTGGCTTTTTGTTCGGTTGCCTTTTTGGCTTTGTGGCCGGTTACTTTCAAAATTCTTGGCTCGATAAACTGGCCTCACTGACTTCGGTGCTGGGAGTTAGCGTTCCCCACTATTGGCTGGGCATGGTGCTGGTCATTGTATTTTCATCGATCTTGATGTGGTTGCCCCCTGGTGGAGCGGGTCCCGGGGGCTCGGGCGATTGGGCCTGGGACTGGGAGCATTTCAAGCACATGCTCCTACCTGCTATTACCATGAGCGTGATTCCCATGGGCATTATTTCGCGTACGTTGCGCGCCTTGGTGGGTGATATCTTGGCCCAAGAGTTCATTGTGGGTTTGCGCGCTAAAGGCCTGACTGATTTCGGCATTTTCTTGCACGTTGTCAAAAACGCTGCTCCTACCGCTTTAGCGGTGATGGGCTTGCAGCTGGGCTATTTACTAGGCGGATCGATTTTGATCGAGACCGTCTTTTCTTGGCCGGGCACCGGCTTTTTATTAAACTCGGCCATTTTTCAGCGCGATCTGCCTTTGTTGCAAGGCACTATTCTGGTATTGGCCATGTTTTTTGTCTTCTTGAACTTGATCGTTGATGTTGTTCAAACCCTGTTAGACCCGCGCATTTCGCGCAGCTGAAATCCAGTTCCAAATCAAGATGCACATCACAGTTGACCCCCAAAAGTTGCCCGAGCTCGCCATGCAGAAATCGGCGGGTTATTGGCAAACTGTTGGCCGGCGTTTCATGCAACAAAAAGTTGCCGTAGCTGCAGCCTTGGTGGTCTTGGTGTTGCTGGTGCTGGCTGTTTTTGGGCCGTGGTTGGCGCCCATGGATCCGTATCAGTCGTCCATACTCAAGAGGCTTAAACCGATTGGTTTTCCGGGCCATCTCTTGGGCACAGATGAGTTGGGGCGAGATATGCTAAGCCGCTTGATCGTGGGTACCCGCTTGTCTTTGTTCATTGGAATAACCCCAGTGATTTGCGCTTTTGTCATCGGCTCTGTCATTGGCATCACCGCGGGTTACGCCGGTGGTTGGGTCAACACCAGCATGATGCGCACCATTGATGTGTTTTATGCGTTTCCCTCAGTTTTACTGGCCATCGCTTTGTCAGGCGCCTTAGGGGCAGGCATCACCAATTCGCTGATTTCTTTAACCATAGTGTTCATTCCGCCAATTGCCCGTGTGGCCGAGAGCGTGACCACGCAAATACGCGGGCGAGATTTTGTTGATGCCGCCCGCGCCTCGGGGGCGGGAGCCTTCACCATCGTTCGAGTGCACGTGTTGGGCAATGTACTTGGGCCAGTGTTTGTGTACGCCACAAGTTTGATCGCAGTGGCCATGATTTTGGCCTCTGGCCTGAGTTTTTTGGGCCTTGGTGTTAAGCCGCCCGAGCCCGAGTGGGGCCTCATGTTAAACACCTTGCGCACCGCAATTTACACACAGCCGTGGATCGCGGCTTTGCCTGGGGCGATGATTTTCATCACCTCGATTGCTTTCAATTTGTTAGCCGACGGTTTGCGTTCGGCCATGGAGATCAAACAGTGAGCGTGCCATGCCCTTAACCCCTTTAGACTTGGGCGGCCCAGCTCAACCCATGCTCAGTGTGCGTGGCTTGGTCAAACACTTCCCGCTAAAAAAAGACGTTTTCGGCAAGGGCGGTGGTGTCGTGCGTGCCGTCGATGGCGTAGATTTTGAGGTCCTCAAAGGCGAGACCTTGGGCGTAGTGGGCGAGTCCGGTTGCGGAAAATCCACCACGGCGCGCTTGCTCATGCAATTGATCATTCAAGACCAAGGTGAGCTGATTTTTGATGGCCAGACCGTGGGCGGCTCGGCCTTGCCCTTGAAGGCCTACCGGCGGCAAACTCAAATGGTCTTCCAAGACAGCTATGCCTCTTTGAACCCGCGCCTGACCATTGAGGACTCGATTGCTTTTGCGCCCATAGTGCATGGTGTGCCCCAGAGCGAGGCGGTGGCGCGCGCGCGCGACTTGCTGGGCCGTGTGGGCTTGGCGCCCGAGCGTTTTGCCGAGCGCTATCCCCACGAGCTCTCGGGCGGTCAACGCCAGCGAGTGAACATTGCACGCGCTTTGGCCTTGCAGTCGCGCTTCATCATCTTGGATGAGGCGGTGTCGGCCTTGGACAAGTCGGTGGAAGCCCAGGTGCTTAATTTGTTGTTAGATTTGAAAGAGGACTTTGGCCTGACCTATGTCTTCATCAGCCACGATTTGAATGTGGTGCGTTACATGAGCGATCGGGTGTTGGTGATGTACTTGGGCCAAGTCGTAGAGATTGGCAACAGCGAAACCTTGTTCAACAATCCGGCTCACCCTTATACCCAAGCTTTGTTGTCATCGATCCCTACCTTGGACCCCGATCGGCGCGCCGAAAAGCCGCCCTTGGCCGGTGACCCGCCCAACCCCATCAATCCGCCCACGGGCTGCCGCTTTCACCCACGCTGTGTCCATGCCCAAGATATTTGTAGCCAAAAAATGCCGGTCCTGGCCCACACCGCTCACGGTCAGCAGGTAGCGTGCTGGATGCATGTGGCGGGCAGCGCCCATGGCCTTGCACCGGCTCACCCCCTGGGCTCAGCCACTCAGGAGGTGGCATGATATCTACACCAACCCACGATTGTTTTGTGGAGGTCAAACAACTCCATGTGACCTTTACAGGGGGTAAAAAACCCGTGCAAGCCGTTAGCGGCGTGGATCTGCGTGTTCAGCGCGGCGAGGTGGTGGCCTTGATTGGCGAGTCGGGTTCGGGCAAAAGCGTCACCTTGCGCAGCCTGCTTGGTTTGCACGCTGCTAAAACCACCCGCATCACCGGGGACATTCGCGTCGGCGACCAACAAGTGTTGCAGCTCTCGCCCAGAGAACTTAGCAGCTTCCGTGGGCGAGTGGCATCGATGATTTTTCAAGAGCCCTTGCTGGCCCTAGACCCTGTTTACAACCTGGGTCAACAAATCACCGAAACCATACGCCGCCATGAAAATGTCAGCATTCAAGAGGCCCACCAACGCGCCTTGGCGCTGTTTGAGCGGGTGCGCATCCCAAGCCCCGAGCGGCGCCTACAAGCTTATCCGCATGAAATGTCAGGTGGTATGCGGCAGCGCGCAATGATTGCGTTAGCCCTCGCTTGCAAGCCCCAATTGTTGCTTGCCGATGAGCCCACCACAGCGCTTGACGCCACCGTACAAATTCAAATTTTGCTGTTGCTTCGCGAGTTACAAAAAGACCTAGGGCTAGCGGTGGTGTTTGTCACTCACGATATCGGTGCCGCCGTCGAAGTGGCTGATCGCATTGCGGTGATGTATGCCGGCCGCATTGTGGAAGAGGGGCCGGCGCGCACCTTGCTGCGCCAACCTCGCCACCCCTATACCCGAGCTTTGTTGCAAAGCCGCGCAGACGGGGCCTTGGCCAAGGGACAGCGGCTGGAGACCATTGCAGGTGCTCCGCCCGATTTGGCGGCGTTACCAAATGGTTGTGCCTTTGCGACTCGCTGCAAATTGGCACAGCCACAATGTGAATTAAAGCAACCCGATGTGAGTTGGTTGGAAGACAACCACAGCGTGCGCTGTTTGCGTGCCTTAGAGCCCCAGACTGTTTGATTTTTTCTTTAGCCACTCCACCATGAACCAACATACCGACGCCTTGTGGGACACCGCCCACGCCTTCATGCCTTACCCCAAAGTTTCCGTTCCAAACGCACCCACCGGTCCGTTGGCGGGTTTGAGTTTTGGAGTGAAAGACCTCTACCACGTTCAAGGCTACCCCACCAGTGGCGGCCAGCCTTTCATGCTGGCGCTGTCAGGCATCCAAGAGCGTACCGCTCCCGTGGTGCAAAGCCTGCTCAACGCAGGTGCCAGATTTGTGGGCAAAACCATTACCGATGAACTGGCGTTTTCTATGAGCGGACAAAACGCCCATTTTGGCTCGCCCATCAATGGCGCAGACCCCCTGCGCATCAGCGGAGGCTCGTCTTCGGGCTCGGCTTCTGCTGTGTCTAACCGCATGTGCGACTTTGCCCTGGGCTCGGACACGGGTGGTTCGGTGCGCGCACCGGCTAACCATTGCGGTTTGGTAGGTATCCGTCCAAGCCACGGCCGCATTAGCTTGGAAGACACATTGGCCTTGTCGCCCAGTTTGGACACCTGCGGTTGGTTTACCCGCGACGTGCCCACATTTGCCAGGGTGGCCGATGTGCTGTTGGGTGAAGATGCCCAAGCCTTGCCCGACAGCGTGCGCTTGCTGATCCCCAACGATATTTGGGACTTGGCCGCACCTGCAGCGGTCAAGGCATTGAAGCCGGTACGCGGGCAAATTGAAGAGTGTCTTGGCAAAGCCCGCACGCTTAACGTTGTGCTTGACGACTTTGACAGTATGTTCTGGCACTTTCGCGCCATTCAAGGGCGTGAGGCCTGGGATGTGGATGGGGCTTTCATTCAGCGCTTTGCACCTGTACTAGGACCAGGTGTGGCCGAGCGGTTTCAGTGGGCGTCTGAACTAAGCGACGCCACCGTGGCTT